>NZ_JAWHTD010000022.1:0-62706 GCF_032586235.1 Aestuariicoccus sp. MJ-SS9 | reverse complement strand
AGTGTTTGGTTCGAGCGTGGCCGGCGTTGAAATATCTGCTGGCAAATCCATCAAGTTTCCCTCTTTAGCCATTAATACCGTCGGCTTCATTAAGCAGCCCAAGGCCGATGGCAGAAGGTCCGCCACCAGCCGTCTTGGGATCAGAGGAACGTAAAATCCTCCACCGTCAGATCAGCCGCCGCCACGCCCTCGATCAGAACGGTATGCCCCTGGTAGTCGAACAGCGCGCCCCCGGCGGTGTCGGTGATGTTGAGCGCGTCCACTTTGCCCTGCAGGCCCGATCCCGGCGCGTTCTCCACCCCGACCATGCGGAAGCTGTCGGTGCCGACCTTGAAATTGGTAATGACGTCCTCATCGCCATCCTTGAAGAAGTTAAACACGAACACGTCAGACCCGCTGCCTCCTGTCATCGTGTCATCACCGTCGCCACCGTTGATAGTGTCGTTGCCTGGCCCGCCTTCGATTGAGTCATTGCGGCCGCCACCTGCAAGGAAGTCGTCTCCGCTACTTCCGGCTATCGTGTCGTCGCCGGCACCGCCACCAAGGCTGTCATCGCCGGTTTCGCCCCAGATTACATCCTTGCCAGAGCCGCCGCCCAAGCTGTCGTTGCCGGTGCCGCCGAGAATGCGGTCCCTGCCGAATGAACCACCCATCGTGTCCGACCCTTCGTAATCGCTCAATAGATCATTGCCCGGCCCGGCGTTTACTAAATCATTGCCTTCACCGCCGCGGAGTGTGTCATTGCCTGAGCCCCCGCCAATCACGTCATCACCCGCGTCGCCGTCGACCGTATCGTCGCCCGGCCCGCCACCTAGACTATCGTTGCCGTCACCGCCCAAGACGAAGTCACTGCCCGCGCCAGCGCCAATATTATCATCGCCCGCTCCGCCCATAATCGTGTCATGCCCGTTGCCACCGATCACTGTGTCGTAGCCTGCGCCGGCACGAACAAAGTCATCTCCACCTAAGGCATCAATAGCCGCAGAGGATTTGCCGCCAAAGATACGGTCAGCTTCATCTGTTCCGATCAGGCCAGTTCCTGCGCTGTCAGAAAATCCCATGAAAAACGAGAGATCTTGTTCCTGCAAATAACTGGAAAGGCCTTCGGAAAAATGGTCTTCACGCGTCCCGGTTGGGAATGGCCCGAGGTTGATGCTGAACATATTCCCATCGGCATAGCGATCTTCGCCAAGGATGCTTGCTACGCCAACAGTCGCGGCACCGACATTGTTGTTGCTCTCAACTTCGACAAATGCATCTAGAACGAAGGCGTAGGTTTCACCGGGTACAAATTCCAGATCGCCCAGGGCAAACGAAAAGTCCTGCAAAATAAGGGTTTGGGTGGATGGGGATTGGAATGTTACGCTTTCGAAAAGGACTTCGGTTCCATACGAGCCATCCTCAAGCTGGCTCTGTTCGACGATGAGAAGCCGCATATTCACTGGGAGAAATTCCCACGGGTTCACTGGGTGAAACCCAAGCTGAACGGTCAGTTCCTGAGCGTATCCGGGCAGTGCCTCAAAGGTTTGGCCGACATAACGCTCAACGCCCGGACCAGCAATGCTGCCCTCGTTTTCGACGGAAATATGGGTCGAATATTCGATTGTCATCGTGCGAGCCCCCCGGTGTTCATCATCCTTCAAAATTTCGAATTACTGTGTGCATCGTGAGGCCTTTCGCGTTGACATTGATCAAGGGCCAGAACTCCGCGTCGGTGGATCGTCAATTCCCACCGCCGACCGCTACTGGGAGTGGCTGGCCGACTACGTGGTCCGTAGGAGACTGCCCTGACAACACCCTCGGCCTTCGGGCCGGGGGACCCCCACCTTGCTTTCTTTTTGCCCCCGTTACCGCCCCAGTTTCCCGGATCGTTGGGATTTCTCGTTACGGATCATCGAGGGTCAAGGTCTCCTACCACCCCAGCCAGCCATTCCCGGACCAACTAATCAAGCACCCGAGGCACCCGGTGGCGGGAAACTGCCCCCGAAAAGTGCCCCAGTTCCCGGAGAGCCATTCTCGTGCTGTCGGGGAGCGCCCAGCCTATTCTCATCATGGGGGTTATAAGGGCTAGGAATAGGTATAAGTAATGAAGAACAAGAACATAGAGAGAGGGAGAAGTTGTAGCTGCTCCCCCCCTTCCCCCTGGAGAACACCATGCCCCCCATCGAGAACCGATGGCACTCCCGCCCCCTAGACGTTCACCGCTGGTCGGAACATCCAGAGGTTAGGGGGTACGGTCGTAGGGCGTGACGATCAGACCAACGCGCTCTTCGTGAGCCCTTAGCCGCGTGAGATAACCCTCGGATCGCACCATTTGACGGTACGCGATGAAGTCTAGGATCGGGAAATCCGGTTTGCCAAGCACATCATCAAGACCAGCCGCACCTGCCACTTCAAGAGGCTTGCCCACGACCGCTTCGGACGCCTCGGCCATCACCTGACGAAGCTCTCCCACCCGCGTATAGTCCACTATGAAACTGTCGTGAACAGACAGCACAGGCACCCCTTGTTCAGTGAAGTGACGGTGAACCTGTTCCGCGATCTGGCTGTCCGTGTACATAAGGCGGATACCCGCATCGGCGAAGAGGTGCTGCTCTAGGTGCGGGTGTTTTCTGATGAAGGCCCCGAGAAGCTGATCAAGCTTTTGGTTCGACATGCCTTTCGCGTGCGCTGTCAGACTGTTTCGAACCCGTCTCAGCAAGGGCAGGATGGCTGTCCCTTAATTCGCGCAGAGACCGCGCCACTCGGCGAGAGCGGCGGCGCGGTTTGCCTTGAAGATGTGCCGGCTTGAGAGGCCGCGTTCCTGATTAAAATGGTTGTAGACGGAGGCATGAACGGAGGCGAATTTCTGCAAACTTCGCATCCGCCGGAACCGGAGCATCGCCCGCTCTCTTCGTCGGAATGGTTGGTGTGAGTTCTCGGCTCTGTTGTTCATCCAGCGCGCCGTACGCTGCCGATCGGCATTTCCAATCACCTTCATGGCGGCACCATAGGAGCGCAGCTCGTCGGTGACCACACGGTCCGGCTTGCCATGGCGCTTCATCAATTTCTTCATGAATTTCAGAGCCGCCTTCTTGTCCCGCGTCTTCGTCACGACGCTTTCCAGCACTTCGCCCTCGTGGTCCACGGCGCGCCACAGGTAATGCGTCTCGCCATTGATCTTCACGAACACCTCGTCGAGGTGCCATTGCCAGCGGCTCGATCGCATCGAGCCGATCCGGCGCTTTCTGATCTCGGACGCGAAGATCGGACCGAACCGGTGCCACCAAAACCGGATCGTCTCGTAGCTGACCTCGATCCCGCGTTCGTGTAGCAGGTCTTCGACGTTCCGAAGCGACAGCGGAAACCGGATGTACATCATCACCGCCAGGCGGATGATCTCCGGGCTCGTTCGAAAGCCGCGAAACAGGTGTGGTTTGGTCATTGCAAGACGCTACGCGGCCGCCCTGCCCCGATCAAGCCGCTCAAGTTGACAGTGCCGTTCATGCGGCGTGCACGGAGGGAACGTGGCCCCGCGGACAAAGTTTCTTGTCGAAACCATCTTTCCATGCCCTTCGCAGAAATAAGCATTCTATCCGGCGCTTCTCGGCAAGGTCCCGCCGATTGTCGACCCTCTGGCGCGCAGTCGTGCAACCGGCATTGCCTGCGAGGCACCTTTTTCAGAACGGATAGTCAAAGCGCTTTTGCACATCGAATACCGAGCGCGAATTACTCAGACAAATGCAGCGGGCATCCTGCGCCTGATTCTTGAAAATTTCATGAGAGGCTCGTTCGCTCCGCCGGTAGGTGCTTCGAACCTTTAATTATTGCGATGGCAAATCCTATTGTGGCTGCTCGTGTACTCAAAACGCCAACGGCCGCACCATTAGGCGCGGCCGCCAACTTAACCTGAGACGGTACGATTTACTTGCTTGCTTCCGCGTTTGCCGAAACCTGCGACTGTACCGCTGCGACAAGGTCCGCACGGTTCATTGCAAGGACAAGCCCTTCTTCTCCAGGTTTGAGCGACTGAACCGGCATGATCACGCCTTCAACCTGGCGATCAAAATAGGACTCCATCTCGCCATCAAAGTCGATGCGGACGCGGCCCTCTGCTTTGTTCATATCACTGACCGTGCCGATCACGTCACCGTCTTTGGACATGACGACGGCGTCGGAAGTCAGAGCCGCGTCAAGCTTCGCCGAAATATCGCTGCCCGCGCTGTACGTCTCCTCGACTGCGCCCTCCACGGCTTCAGCACCTTGCACCAAAATGTTTTCGGAACCGTCGGCCGTCGCCTCTCCGTTGACGCTTGCGGTGGCTTCGGTTTGGCTGTTCGCGCCTGCGGTGCTTGTTTCGGCTTTCATGTCAACGGGCGAATTTGCATCTACCGACTGCGATTGGGCAGACGTTGCCAGGGCGAGAGCAACTGCGGTGGTGGTTGCCAGGATGCGATAGGTCATGCGGCCTCCTTCCAGGACTTTGCATTTCTTCTCGGCGGGGAACGGCGGCATGCCGGTAAGGTTCCAAGATTCGCGATGGCAATGGCTTCTTGAAAAAGTAATGTCGGTGAGGCTGTCAGATCGCTTTCGTGGTTTCATCACATGACGCATCGAAGCGAGTGGCATGACCACCTCTTCGATCTTCAAGTGCAGGAGCAGCGCTACCCACCATGTCCGCTCAGCGTACACCTTGGCTCTGCCGGATATCCACTTGCGCTCTCGCTGCTGTTGTCATGTTCTGGTCATGAATCCTGACACAAAAATGAAAAAGGCGGGGATCTCCCCCGCCTTGCTTCGTGTCGCACCTGCGTCAGGCCCTTACGGGCAGGGCGCGCGATAGTAGGTGCCGTCGCCGCGCGCGTAGCCGCAAGAACAGATCGCCCGTGCCGCCCTCGGCTGCGGTTTTCGCCGTCCAGAGCGCGGCGTTCAGCTTGGCCGAGAACGGGTTCGACGCATCTGCGGATGTGCCGAGCCCCAGCAGCGCCATGTACTGCAGCGCCGCCGGTGTGGTGCCGACCCAACCGGCACCATCGTAGACCAACAGCAGGCCCTCATCCTCGACCCAAGCCCGCCACCCGGTCCGGGGCGGCAGACACAGCCAGGCGCTATCCGTCCAGAGCGCGACGTTCAGGTCCCAGCCCGCCCAATCGCCCGTCGCGCCCGATGCGACGATGAAGCGGTCACCATCGGCAGGGCTCACCGGGGGCGATGTCAGGTCGCGGTCGAGGACGGAAAGCTGGACCAGCCCGTCGAGGATCCGCAGCGCCTCGTTGTGGGTGACATGCTTCTGGGCCTGCGCCGCGAGGATGTAGGGCAGCAGGAGATGCGACGTGGCGTCGGACATGGGATGCTTTCAAAAACTGAGCGTGACGGATTCGCGTGGGGTGGGCATGACGCTGGACGATGGTTCCGTGCCGACGAGATCAACGTTGAGTCAATTTGGTGGCTGTGCAGAATGCAGTTTTTGCGAAAAAACCCGGCATCCTATTGATGCCGGGTTCGATTGGCTTTCGGCCGGCCCTCCCTCCGGCAAGCTGGGCCTTCAGGCTGCGTCCTTGCGACCTTTTTCCCAGGCGAAGGCCTTCATCGGTTCGTCAACCGGGGTCTCGGCCAAGTGGTTGGTGTAATTCGACATCACCTTCTGCGAGACGCCCAGAACGACTTCGAGCACTTGCCGTTTGGTGAAGCCCGCGTCGAGGAAAGCCTGCACGGCCTCGTTGTCGACATTACCGCGGCCACGCACAACGGCCAGTGTAAAGGTACGCAGCGCCTCGAGCCGCTCGTTGGGCAAAGGTGTCTCATCGCGGAGCGCGTCGGTGATGGCGTCGTCGACTTTCATCATCTTCGCGATGCCCGTGTGGGCCGGAACGCAGTAATGGCACTCGTGCTCGACGTTGATGGTTTGCCAAACCACGGTCAGCTCATCCTTGTCGAAGCTCGTCTGCTCGGCAAAGAGCTTGTGCAGCTGCTGGTAGCCCTGAAGTAGCGCGGGCGCCTCGGCCATCACGGCGTGCAGGCCGGGAATGCGGCCGAACGCTTTCTGCGAATTTTCCAGCAGCGGGCGGCTTTCTTCGGGGGCGGTGTCCATCGTGTGCTTGGTGAAGTCGGTCATGTCGGCTCCCTCTTTTTCTTGAGTGATCGTTCAAAAACGGAAGATAGCTTTACTTGAGCGGTCATTCAAGATATTTTTTGAGTGTTCACTCAATTGAGAGCGGAGCGGAAAATGGGGCGAACGGCCACCTATGACAGGGACGCGGTTCTCAAGGCGGCGATGGAGTTGTTCTGGGCGCGGGGCTATCACACCACCTCTCTGAAGGATCTGGAGCGCGCGCTGGATATGCGGCCGGGGTCGATCTACGCAGCTTTCGGCTCAAAAGAGGCGCTGTTTCGCGCGGCGCTCGATCGCTACGCCACGGCCGGGCGTTCGGCGCTGGAGGATACGATGGCACAGGCGAGTTCACCCATTGCCGGGCTGGCGGCGCATGTGCGGATGCTGGGCGGGATCGTGCGAGCTGCGGCTCCATCGCGCGCTTGCATGCTGGTCAAGACGCTGCTGGAAACACCGGAGGATGAGCCGGAGCTGCGCCGCTCAGTCGAGGACATGATGCGGCAGACCGAGACCGCCTTTGCCGAAGCCTTCCGGGCGGCCCGCGACGCAGGCGAGATCGCTTCGGATGCCGATCCGGAGCGGCTGGCGGCGCGATTGCAGGCAGCGATCTTCGGCCTACGGGCCTACGCGCAGAGAAGCGATGCAGCAGACAAGGTCGAACGGATTGCCGAGGATATCGCCCGGGATGTCGAAGCGCTACGAAACTGAAGACCTCGATACCGCTTAGAGCAGTTCGATTTCCCCCACACATCCCGGCACTTGATGAGACTGGCACGGCACGTCAGCGGCAGGATTACGCGTAGCTCTGCAACCACGTCGGCAAATTCGACGGCCCTTCACGCTCGGGCCACCGTGTGATCCGAGGGAGGGGGCCGGGTCGCCCCCTACGGAAACCAAATGAACGATATACGACCCGGTTAGTCGGCCGCCAGGTGATCGGTTGTAAAGAGCATGTCGTCACCCGCGCCCGTGTGGCAGGCAATGCATCCGGCATCCATGCCTTTTGCAACCTTGCCGGCAAGGCGCATGCCAGCCGGGTTTTTGTCGAGCGATCCGTCTGGCAGGTATTTGACCCAGAACCAGTCCGCATTGTCGGGGTCGAAACCGGCTTCGCGGCGGAACATGACGGTAACCGCGGCGAGATGGGTATCCGGATCCGAAAGGACCGCGTCGATGCTCACGCCCTCGGGGCCGTAATTGCGCTTGACCACGAGATCGCCAGTATGGCCATCCACCGTGGCCTCGGTATAGAGCGTCTCCAGCATCATTCCGTGTGGAGCGACACCCTCATACGGAAAACTGCGTAGCATTCCGTCTCCGGCAAGCTTGGTCTCTTCCATGATGGACCAGAGCAATTCGGCGTAGGCCGCATCGGCATCGCTGCCGAAGGGCGCATCCTGGGACAGAGCCATTCCGGCGCTCAGCGCTAACGCGGCGATGCCGGTCGTACATGCGGTCATCGTCCTCATGCTTGGTTTCCTCCTCGTTGCTGGTTGTCCCAGCGTAAGACAGATTGACGTTTCAGTCTGTCACGATTCCTTGACTGCGCGTGTTCGCGGATTCTGGTCCGCCCAATTGACCGGTCATATCGGGCGAGACCATACTCCCTGCATGGTTTTCAAAACGGTCACCCTCGGTGCTCTGACGCTCGCGGCAAGCAATGCGGCGGCGGAGGTCGGCGGTACGCCGGCCGATGCCGTATGCGTTCGCAACACGAGCCCGGAGCAACATGTCTTCGTTGCCGAAGCCCCCGGGGGTGAGCGCGCGGTGGCTCATCTGGCGCCTGGAGAGCGGTTATGCGCGCAAGGTGAGACAACAGACCGGACAGGTGTGGTGTCGGTGTTTGAAAACTTCGAGTCGTTCGAGGGATGCTCGCGGTTGGTGCCAGTCGGGCGAACCGAGGACATGAAGGAATATGTGGATTTCGACAGATGCTTCTGGAGCTCGAACAGCCCCTGAGCACGCGCCGCGACGGCGCAATAAAGTCAGGTTGTGGAACAGGTCTATTCTTGTCGACGGCGCCCCACTCTTGTTTTTCCTGATTTCTCCCGGCCGGTTCGCGAACAAGCGAAGCTTGGAGGCGTCGCAGGATTTGCGCCGAGGGGCCACTGTACCTTACGCTTGCCCCGGACAGTGAGCATCGAGGACCAATAACCATGCCTATGGCACCTCGAACCGCACTGGCCTTCGCCGCGTGGGTCCTTTTCTCCGCACAGGTCGGGGCGACCGGCCTGCTCGACGGAAAGTCTTTCGAAGGGATGATCGGCCCGGTCGAGAAACCTGACCTGGCAGATGAACTGTTCTTCGAGGATGGGCATTTCTGGTCGGACATCTGCACGCGCTGTGGGTTTATGCCAGGGGAGTACCTTGCCGAAGAAACGAAAGACGGGATCGCGTTTTCCGGAACACTTGAGAGTGAAACGCGCGGTCGCTTCGCGTACTCGGGGCTTGTTCGGCAGGACGGTTCTATCCGTGTGTCGATCCAGTGGGAGCGCCGCAGATGGTACTGGACCTCCCGTCGGGAGATAGTCTTCATCGGTGACCGTAATCGCCCGCACGACATCGAGCTCGAGGCAATCCACCAAAGGGTCGAGCGGTCGGACCCCGATCAGAATCCCGCATGCGCGCGTTTCTAGATCGGCTGTGGGCGGCACGCAGGGCACTTCTCGTCTATGCAACTCTGCTCGTGGGAGGATGGGTTCTGAGCGAGATCCTACGTGACATCACGTTACCGGAGATGCGGCCCATGAACGAGCCAATCATCCATCGTTTTGTGATGCTGGCTCTAGTGGCTTTCATCATCACGGCCGCAATTCCATTCGTTCCGGGTGCAGAAATCGGCTTTGCGCTTCTTCTCATCTTCGGCGGCAAGGCCGCGCCACTGGTCTATGCAGGCATGGTACTGGCGCTTTCGCTGACGTATTGCATGGCGGCGCTTGTACCGGTGCAATACCTCGTCCGCGTCCTTTCCTGGCTCGGGTTGGACAAGACCTCTGGCTTCATTGCCAAACTCGGAAAGGCGAAGGCAGACGAGCGCGAGACCATTCTGGCACGCACTATACCGTCGTCCTTCGGGTCAAAGCTGGTTCGAAACCGGTACCTCGTCCTGGCGATAGCACTCAACACGCCAGGCAATTCCCTTGTGGGCGGCGGAGGTGGACTGGCATTCTTGGCGGGAAAAAGCGGTGTCTTCGGGTTCTGGCCCTTTGTCACGACCGTCAGCTTGGCCGTAGCACCGGTTCCGTTTGCTTTCTGGATTTCTTACGCTGGGTAGGTGGATTAAGAGGTGATGGGCGCCCTATGAACGCCCCTCCACCCAGTTCACCATGATCATTACCGAGGCCGACGCCCGCGCAGCCCTGCAGCAGCTCGACCCGCTTTGGGACGAACTGTTCCCCGCCGAGCAGGCGCGCATCGTCGCGCTGTTGGTCCAGCGGGTGGACATCGGCACCGATGGGCTCAACGTCCGACTGCGCGTCGACGGCCTCGACGGCCTTGCGCGCGAGATGCTGGCCAGCGGCATCCAGGCCGCCGCATGACCCGCGGCGCGCCAGTCCCCGACTCCGAACTGCGGATTTCAAGCTATTTCGTCTTGTACCGGGTGCAGTGCCGGAGCTCATGTGTGCCCTTCCTGACCACGCGCAGCATCTGCGACAACGTGTCGACCTGATCGTCGAACTTGCCCAACGGAAACTGGCCGCATTCTTCGAGGAAGGCCTCAAGCCAAAGGGCCGCAGTCGGCAAACGGACCTGCCCGCTTTCCAGCATGGGCGTGAGAACGGACATCCGCTCCTCCTTCGATCCTTTCGGCGTGCTTGTTCTAGCCTCGCAAATACCACGTTGCCGGAGATACTGGTAAAGTCCAACTCCCGTGTGAGACGCCTCGATCACGACCAGGTTTGGTCGCCAGCTCAGGTACAGCTTGTGTGCAAGACGCTCGATGTCGGGCATCTCTAAGCGCACCCTTGTCACGTCGATGAGGTCGATCTTGTCTTCAATAAGCCCCCACGTGGTACAGACCGTGAAGCTGTTCGAATTGCCTGGCACGACGGCAACGTCCCAACTCTGGACGACCGCCTCGTACTGCTTGCGCGGCAGAGCTTTCGGGTATGATCCAAACCACTCCGGCCGGATGATGTGACCTTCGGCCGGGGCGGGCTGCTGTTGATACTGGGCCTCGAACGCTGCCGTCCCCAACTCTTTCCGGATCTGCTCGAGCGTCGCTTCGTCGATCCGTTCCGGATGGAGCAACTCCCCGCGCTCACGATTCCAGATCAAGCCTTCACCGATGTCGATCGCCTGCGATACGGGCGCAATGGCCGGTAGCTGCAGAACGTGCCAGTCGCCAGTTTCCATCAATCGGCCGGCAAGATCGTCTATGTGAAGGCGCTGCGCGACGACGACGAGGGCACCTCGTTTCGGGTCGTCGAAGCGGCTGATGACCGTCGATGTGATCCAGTCGTAGACGTCATCCCGTCTCGCCTCCGAAAACGCGTCATCAGCCTTGAGCGGGTCATCGATAATCGTCAGGTTCGAGCCCTTGCCAGTAAACGTGCCGCCGACGGACGTGGCAATCCGGCGCCCCCCGAAGTGACGTATCCGCAGTTCCTCAGCCGAGGCTTTTCGCGGATCGAGCTGAAGCTGGGGAAATGCCGCGCTATGCCAGGGCGCCTCAAGAAGCCTGCGAGCCTGTGCGCTGAATGTCTGCGCAAGATCTGCGTTATAACTCGCCCCGACCACGGTCATCGAGGGGTTGCGGGCCAGGAACCAGATCGAAAAGGCCACGCTGGCACAGTGCGATTTCAAATGCCTTGGCGGGAGAATGATGAGGAGGCGCCGGACTTCTCCCCGCGCCACCCGTTCCAACTCGTAACAGATCGCCCGGATGTAGAATGCCGTAAGGAACGCCGTACCGGGGTGAAGCTCGAGAAACGCGCGGTGTACATACGCATGAAGATTGTTGCGCAGCAAGGCTGCCATGCTGACCGCGAACTGCTCGCGGGGCGTCCGATCAGTCATCCGCATCACCCTCACCAGCTTCGCTCTTAAGATCCTTGATGAGCTTCAACCATTCGTCATGCGTCTGCGCGACTTCGAGTTCCTCCGGCCCGCTCAACACGTGGTCTGCGTCCGGCACATCCCCACCAACGGCCTTTGCCGCGTCAAAGACGATTTTGGCGGCCTGATGCTTCCCCTTGATTGCGTCCGCGTAGATCTTTTTCGCTAGGGCGGCATTTGCCGGCATGACAACCTCTTGCCCATCCTGCAGAAACACCTTCTCCTCTTCGCCGGCTTCCAGAAGATAGTGCGCGAGCCCCTTACCCTTTTTCTTGCCGCTTGGATTGCCTGACGTTCCCTTCGTGAACTGGGTTGGCTTGGGCGGTTTGCCGTAGCCAACTTCATAGTCCTTGGGCTTTGTTGGGTCCTCGGCCATCAGAAGTCCTCCTCCGTGCCCGAACCGGACTGACGCGTGTCCTGCATGGCCTTGACGGCCAAGTCATGGAAACGCGCACCGCTCTCGGCGTGAACGGCATCGCCGCCCGTCATCTCCTGCCAGCGCCGGATCGCGAGATCGACGTAGCTGGGCTCGATCTCGACCCCGAGGCAGCGCCGTCGTGTGCGCTCGGCCGCCAATAAGGTCGTGCCAGAGCCGAGGAAGGGATCCAGTACCAGGTCTCCAGGATCTGTGACGTCGAGGAGCGCCTCCATGACCATGCGGATGGGCTTGACCGTCGGATGCAAAGCGAAGTCGTCATCAGCATCGGCCCGGCCGCCGGTCGCGCCGGCATAGGTCCAGACGTTCGAGCGGTTTCGACCGAACTTGCCGAGTTGTACGTTGTTTTGATGGCTGGCGCCCGGGCGTTTCGCCACGAAAACGAGTTCGTGCTGGCTGCGATAGAGGCTGCCCATGCCCGGTTGGGCCTTAACCCAGACACAGATGTTGAGCAACTCGAGGCTCAGCGCCTCGAGCGCCTCTGTCATCTCCCGGACATGGCGCCAGTCCATGCAGGCAAAGAGAACACCGCCGGGTTTTAGGCTATCGGCGGCTTGGCCGAGCGTTTCTTGCAGAAAAGCCGTGAACTCCTTGCGAGACATCTCGCCAGACGCCTCGGCGAACTCGGCAAAGCCTGCGTCCGCTCCACGGACATGCCCTTTGATCCGGACATTGTAGGGAGGGTCTGTAAAGACAGCGTCGGCATTCAAACCCGTCATCGCCGACACCAGCATATAACCATCACGGGCAGACCCGCAGACAATCACATGATCCCACAAGATCCAGGCATCACCACGCTGGGTCACGACGGCGCCCTCCCTGTCTGCAACCAGCGGAGAGATATCATCGGCGGGATCTGCCTCTGAGCCATCTTCGGAAGCGAACCGAAGAGCCTCGATCTCCGGCAAGGCGAAGCCCGGAATTTCGATGGTGCCGCCGATCTCGATAATCTCGCCTATCTCCAGCCTGAGCGCATCGTCATCCCAGGCGCCGGTCTCCTGCAGCTTGTTCAGCGACAGCGCCAGCCGGCGGATTTCGAGGTCGGGTAGGTCATCGACAAGAATGCACGGCACCTTATCGGCATCGAGCCTGCGCGCCGCGGCGAGCCGCATGTGCCCGTCGACCACCTCGTATCGATCGCCACTGGGCGTCGTTCGAACGAGGATCGGGATCCGGAATCCGAAGCGTGCGATGGACTGCACGACGGCCTCTTCCTGGCTTGCCAGCGCGCGCCGGACCCGACGCGGTGCCGCGTCGATGAGATTGACTGCCAACCAGACCAAAGCAATTTCGCGGAAGAGATCGTTCTGCCCATGAGAATTGGCGTGCTGTATGGGGCCGGTCGCCGGACCATGCGCGGACGGCTTCGGTCCGTCACCTGGTCCCGGCACAGCCGCCCCGTCACTCTCAGGGGTGTTTTCGGATGAGTTGCTCAAACCCTAGCCTCCTTCGGTTTCGACCGGGGTGCGAGAATGAGGCTGGGAGCGATAGAAACAGCGGCAACAACCAGCCAATCCATTCCGCACCCGGGTGGGTTGCGTGATCGGTGGTCGGAGCCTCCTGCTACGACGGGATATGGGAAGAATAGCCCTTCCGGAGCGAAGGCGCAAGGCATTTTTTCATTGGTTGACAAACGCTTAGATGGGGGAGAGCAATTCACGACCAAGGGCTGGACTTCGCAGCCGAACAGAGCGTCATTGGTGTCGAGCCCGGTTCGCAGTCCGGGCGCGCCTCGGTAGGGCCGGCATGTCGCCGGGCCCGCCAAACCCGAGGAGACACCAATGACCAAAAACCCCGACACCTCCCCGCGCGAGACCAAGTCCGCCATGGTTCGGAAGCTTCTGTCGCGCAAGACCGGCGCCGACATTGCTACGCTGGAGGAGGCCACCGGCTGGCAGCAGCATTCCGTCAGGGCCGCGCTCAGCACCCTGCGCAAGGCCGGTTATACGATCGACCGCCTGCCCGCAAAGAAAGCCGGTGCTGCACCGCACTATCGGATCACGACGGCCCCGGAGAAGGCATGAGGCTCCCGACCGTGACAGAGATCGAGGCCATGGACCGGGCGGCTCTGATCGCCGCCTGGTCCGAGTTCTTCGGCTCACCTGCCCCTAGGGGCCTGAGCCGCCGCTTCCTGCGCTGCTTCCTGGCAACAGAGCTGCAGACCCGACGTTTCGGCGGGCTGTCCAAGCAGGTTCAAGCGGCAATCTCCCGCCCCGAAGACCGCAGGAAAGCAGCTCCCAGCCCGACGCTGAAAGCAGGTGGCCGCCTGCTGCGCGAATGGAACGGCAAGACCCACGTGGTCGACGTCCTGGGCGGCGGATTTGCCTGGAACGGACAGCACTATCGCTCGCTCTCGGCCATCGCCCGCGAGATCACTGGGGCAAACTGGTCGGGGCCGCGGTTCTTCGGCCTCAACAGAAAGGCCAGCAAATGACGACATCCCGGATCCGCTGCGCCATCTACACGCGGAAATCGTCAGAGGAGGGGCTCGACCAGGACTTCAACTCCCTCGATGCCCAGCACGAGGCCTGCGCCGCCTATATCGCGAGCCAGCGCCATGAAGGCTGGAAAGCGCTCTCCGTACGCTACGATGACGGCGGGATCTCCGGCGGGACCATGGAGCGGCCGGCCCTGGCGCGGATGCTGGCGGAGATCGATGCCCGCCGGATCGACATGGTGGTGGTCTACAAGATCGACCGGCTTACCCGCTCTCTGGCCGACTTCGCAAAACTCGTCGAGCGGATGGAGGCGGCAAACTGTTCCTTTGTCTCGGTCACGCAGGCCTTCAACACATCTTCGTCGATGGGGCGGCTGACACTGAACGTGCTGTTGTCCTTCGCGCAGTTCGAACGCGAGGTCACCGCCGAACGGATCCGTGACAAGATCGCCGCCTCGAAGAAGAAGGGCCTCTGGATGGGCGGCATCCCACCGCTGGGCTATGACGGGCATCCCGACCCGATGCGCCGGGAACTGGTGGTCAACGAGACGGAAGCGGAGGTCGTCACGACGATCTTCGAGCTTTACGACCGGCATGCCTGCCTGAACACGGTCGTGCGCGAAGCGGCGCGTCTCGACCTGCGCTCGAAGCAGCATCACTTCTCCACCGGCCGCGTTCAGGGCGGCAATGCGCTCACGCGGGGCCAGATCTACCACCTGCTGACCAACCCGGTCTATCTCGGGCAGATCCGCCACAAGAAGAAGACATGGCCCGGCACCCATCCGGCGGTCATCGAGCAGACCCTCTGGGACCGGGTGCAGGACCGCCTGGTGGCGACAAGCGCGCGCCGGCGTGGCGCGGCCCCGGGCACGACGCTCACGAGTGATGCGCCGCTGAAGGGCAAGCTGCGGGACGAGACCGGAGACACCCTGACGCCCACCCATACCAACCGTCATGGCAAGCGCCTGCGCTACTACGTCTCCAACCGGCTGATCACCGGCGGCCCGGACCCGAGCGGGTGGCGCCTTTCCGCGCTGGCCCTTGAAGCGGCCGTCGCCCGCATCATTGCAGGGCATCTTTCGGAGGCTGCCCGGCGACACGCGGTTTTGAATGACGCCGGGGCGCTCGCCTCCTCTGCTGCAGCGCAGGCAGTCCAGGCACTGGCCGAAGAGATCGGTGAAGACGGCGTAGCTCGTGCTGCACCGCTGATCTCAAGCATCGCCATCGGCGGCGGACAGCTTGCCATCTCACTGGACCGGACGGTGGTGTCAAATGCCGCCGGTCTTCCGGCTGACGATCTGGTCGACGGTCTCCTGTTCTTCGAAGCCCCCTTCACGTGCAAGCGGCGCGGCGTCGAGATGAAGATCGTCGCCGGGGATCTTGCGCCCACGCCAGATCCCACGTTGCTGCGCGGACTACGCAATGCACAGCGCTGGACCGCGGCCATTAAGACCGGAACGACCCTCTCCCAACTCGCTGAAACCGAAAGGCTCTCGGCACGCTACATCGCACGGGTCATTCCCCTCTCTGGTTTGTCGCCCAAAATCCAAGCCGCCATCGTCGCCGGATCGCAGCCCCCGGATCTCACGCTCGAGCGCCTTGTCAGGAAACCGTTGCCGCTGGCATGGGACGTTCAGGAACGCATGTTCGGCATCGGCAACTGACGTGGAGTCATAAGCGGTGCCGGCATCTTCACTGATCTCCCCTGAGCGCACTCCGCTTGCATAAATCAGTGTCTTATCGTCTCCGAAAAATTCCCTGCAAATTCCCTGCACGCAGGGAATTCTAGCGCAAAGCGCACCGGGTCTCGCGCCGTACTGAGACCAACGCCCGAAACGCATACGAAATCGCACGTACGGGGCGTCTCACTATCGAGACCAGGATGACAAGGCGCCGAAATCTGGCGGAAAATCCGCGCTATTTGGACATGCTGTTCAGAGAGGGATGTGACTGGCTGTGCACGCAGTCTTGAGCTATCCAGTCTCCGCGAGATTTCCCTCAGAACAGGGAATTTAACAGGGAAATTGGTAATGAATGCCCGCGATCTGCGCCGATCCCCGCCGCCTCGGATCATTGCGCTGCTTTTGGCCTTCACATGCCGCATGACACCACCTGCCGGAGCCGCAGATGGTGACGCAAAGGTTTGGGTTGGCGTCAAGCCCGTATGACGGCCGCAGAGGCTGTTAACGACACACGCTTGCACGCGTTCACAAGTCAAGCTCCACGATCAGGCGCCGGGCTATCCCCCGTCAGCGCGTTTGTCTAACTATATGCAATAGATAAAGAATTTCATTGACCGAGAACACGGCTCGATTTATCGTTTCCTCGTGGCGAGGTGCCCGGCCGAGAATTTTGGTGCCCCGTTGACAGCGATGGATGACCGTTCTTCGGCTTTCCCGTCTCGGCCTGGTCGACTTCTCATCGCGTCTTCCCTGATTGTTATTCAAGGAGGCCGCCATGAGCAGTCCCAACTCACCGGCTGTGCACTCGCCGGATACCAGCAAGCGCAATGACCTTGCTCCAATGCTCGAGCTGAAAGAGGTTCCTCTCGACAGCCTTGAGCCACCGAAAAATCCCGTCAGAAAGCACAACAAGAAACAGGTCCAGAAGGTCGCCAGATCAATTAAGCAATTCGGCAACGTCGTCCCCCTGCTCATCGCAGGATCTGGCGAAATCATCGACGGCGTCAGCAGGTATCAGGCCGCAAAGCAACTTGGCCTGGCCACGATCCCGTGTATCCAGATCGACCACCTCGAAAAACAAGAAGTCCGGCTGCTGAGGGTCACGCTGAACAAAATCGCCACCACCGGGGAATTCGACCCGCTCGCGCTTAAAATCGAGCTCGCATATCAGCTCGAATTCGGCACTGACGTAACGATCACCGGTTTCGAACCAGCCGAGATCGACAGCATTCTCGAATTCGGGGTCAGCAGTCCGTCCGAAACCGACCCATTGGACGACTTTGGAAACCCGTCTGGATCCGATGCGCCTGCCGTCACCCGGACAGGTGACCTGTGGCTTCTGGGCAAGCACCGGGTTCTCTGCGCCAGCGCAAGGGATGGGGCAAGCTTCGAGCGTCTGCTGCAGTCGGACAGCCCGTCGCTCCTGCTAACTGACCCGCCCTACAACGTGCCTATCAACGGGCATGTACGAAGTGCGGAAGGCGGATTTGCGGAGTTTACGGAAGCATCAGGGGAAATGACCGGGGCCGACTTCACGGAGTTCCTCGTGCACACCCTGAGCAATGGCGTGGCCTCCCTTGCCAAAGGCGGGCTCACCTACTGCTTCATGGACTGGCGGCACATTGATGAGTTACGCGAAGCGTTCCGCCGCCTCGACCTTGAGCAGATAAACCTTGCGGTCTGGGTAAAGACGAACGGCGGCATGGGCTCGCTCTATCGGTCCCGCCACGAGCTTGTCTTCATCGGCAAGCGGCGCGGCGAGCCCCACCTGAACAACGTGGAGCTTGGTAAACACGGGCGGAACCGGACGAACGTCTGGGAATACGGCGGTGCAACAGGCGGCACGAAGACCGAGGCCGACGATTTTACGGTGCACCCGACCGTCAAGCCGGTGGCGCTTCTGCAGGACGTGATCCTCGACGTGACAAAGGTCGGCGATCAGGTCCTCGATCCTTTTCTTGGAAGCGGCAGCACGCTTCTGGCAGCCGAACGGGCGGGCCGCGCCTGTCTCGGTATGGATATCTCGCCCGCCTATGTCGACGTCACCATCGACCGCTGGCAGCGCTTGACGGGGTTGGAAGCTCTGCATGCCGAAACCGGCCTTGGCTTCGCCATAATGCAAGACCGGCGCCATGAGACGGATTGTAGCGGGTCAGCCCCGCAGACACCTGGCTCGGAGGGTTTCTGATGGCGGAAGATCGCGATACGCCCGATGTTGTCGGCTACGGCAATCCGCCAAAGCACTCAAGGTTCAAGCCGGGCCAGTCCGGCAATCCCGGCGGGCGGCCGAAAGGGTCCAAATCATTCAAGTCGGTCCTGCAGGACGAACTCGACCGAGAGGTCAGTTTGTCCGAGCAAGGCGTCGTGTCCAAGGTCACCAAGATGGAAGCCCTCGCCAAGCGTCTTGTTGGAGATGCCCTATCGGGCGACCCCCGGGCACTCGCCGAGCTTTTGAGACAAGTGAACCTGCACCTGCCGGCAGCCGAGGCGAAGGACTCACGGGAACTGCCGGCGTCGGACGATGATATCCGACTTTTGCTCAAATATGCCGATCAGGCCATCGTCGAAAAGATGGGAGGGGTCGGCAATGACGAAACCGACAAATTCTGAGGTCCAGGCCCTACTCAGGCAGTTCTTTCCGGCATTCGTAGAGAAGGTGTTTCAAGCGCTCCACCCGGGGCGGACGTTCGAGGACAACTGGCATATCCATGCCATCTGTTACCAACTGCAACAGGTTGCAAATGGCAACGAGCGGCGGCTGATGATAAACGTGCCGCCCCGCATGCTGAAGTCCGTTATTGTCTCTATCGCATGGGTCGCGTTTCTTCTCGGGCATAATCCCGGCCTTTCGATCGCGGTCGTTTCTCACAACAACGAACTCGCGTTCGACCTGTCCGCCAAATTCCGAAAAATTGTCGACAGCGACTGGTACAAGGCTGTGTTTCCGACCATGTCAGGCGCGCCGCAAAAGGACAACGAAAGGAACTTTGTGACTTCGGCGGGTGGCGGACGCGCGTCTGTTTCGACCCACGGTTCGGTCACCGGAAGAGGGTTCGACATCATTATTCTGGACGACCCTCATGATGCAGCCGAAGCAACCTTGCAGACCGCGTGTGAACGCGTGACGCGCTGGTACGACAACTCTCTGTCGACGCGGCTGATGGACCCGGGCAAGAGCGCGATCGTTAATGTGATGCAGCGCCTGTCAGTCTTTGATCTTGCCGCCCATGTTGGGGAACAGGAACGCTGGGCCAGATTGATAATTCCGGCCGCTGCGGAGCGGGACACCAGGTATCAGATCGGTCCGGATGAATATTACGTGTTCGAGCAAGGCCAGCTGCTCGACCCTGAACGCCTGAGCCAGGACTTCCTCGATACGCAAAGAAAGAGGATGGGTGAGGCGGCGTATCTGGCTCAGTATCAACAGCAGCCGGTGCCGGCTGGCGGCGGCGAAATCGATATCGGCCTGTTTCAGCGCTATAATACCCTTCCAAGGGAATACGACGCCAAGTTCCTGAGCATAGACGCCGCGACCGGATCCCAGTCGGGCTCTTATTCCGTGATCCAGCTTTATCAGGTGACCGACGGCAGATTGTATTTATGTGCAAACTACCGCGGGTTCTGGAACTTTCCGACCCTCGTGAATCAGGTTAGGTCGGCCCAGGAAAAAAGCGCAGCAGACTTCGTTGTAATCGAAAAAGCGTCCAGCGGCACGGCCCTTCTGGAAGTACTCTGGGACGCCTACCCGCCGGAAATTCGGACCAAACTCATTCAGAAATGGTCGCCCAGGCACCCGAAGGACGTTCGCATGTCAAAAGCGATGGTAACCGTGGCAGCGGGAAAAGTTCTCCTGCCAGAGAACGCACCCTGGCTGGACGTCCTGATCCCCGAACTTCGGGCGTTTCCGGCGGGCGTAAACGATGATCAGGTCGATGCCCTGTCCCAAGCGGTTGAATTCTTCAATCGCTACCTCAAGAGCCGATACAATCCAAAATTCAAGGGCGGAGGTCGGGTCATCGCCGCCTGGTAAAGCCGGCAAGCAATTTATTGACGGACTGCTTAGGGGAATGGCGATCGACACATCCCGCATAATCATGCAGCGCGCGCTTCCGCCGTTACTTCTGACCAGCCTAGCCACAGGGTAGGACGCATCTCCGCCTCGCCGAGAAAGGTCCGGATCGCAAAGACCTCCATCGGCACAGAATCGCGGAATGCCGCCCCCCACGTCGGGTCCACGCCAGCAAATTCTGTTCCACCCGCCCAGACACCTCGGCGCGCCGGCAGGTAGTCATCCTCGCGGTCAGTCAGAACTCCGCCCCGCACGAGGCGCGCCAATGCCCGAAGCATGGCGTCGTCCATGTCGCCCAGCACATCGCCCAGCGAACAATCCGAGCGCTCCACTCGGCGTTGCAGCACGTGGCGGGTGGCATGCACGGCGTGCAGATCGAAGCTGATCTGTCGCTTTCCGCTGCGGACGTGAACCCGGGTCCAGGCGATGCGCTCTTCGCTGAAGCAGTCAACGCCATTCTTGCGCAGTTCCACATTCAGAAGCGTCCGCAGCACGATCACCAGCCCGTCCGGCACGGCCCGAGCCCGCACCACACCCGGCCGCGCGCTCAGCCGCGCCGCAAAGCGCTGCCGGCTGCGCGGGTTAGGCGCCATGTGATGCAATTCGTTCAGGATACGCGCTGCGTTTGCATCGTCGCGAGCCGCCTCCTCCATTGCCTGCCGCGCCAGGCCGCGGGCCAGTGCTACACGGGCATGTTCCAGGTTCAGTACACGCATTCCGATCCCTCCCAGGTGAAGATTCGTTGACAATTCAATGATGCGCCGTCAGCGTGGCAAAACCTGTCACCGTCAGGCGTGGCCAGGGGCTACTGAACCAGGAGGGAGTTCCGCGATGTCCTACTCCAAGGCCGCAGATCTGCTGCGAGTTGCCGAGATGGCCATGTCCCGCTTTGACGGCATCGCGCTGCAGGATCTGACCGAGGAATTCGGCTTCGATCACCGCACGGCGCAGCGTATGATGCGCTCTTTCGAAACGGTCTTTCCCCAGGTCGAAATTTGCGACGGCGACGACCGCCGGCGCCGCTGGCGCATGCCGCGCCACGACCCGCGTTGGCTGCAGGCGCAGGGTATTCGCGACAGCGAGCTGGCCGCGCTGGAGCTGGCCGCTAAGCGAGCGGCGCGCGACGGCGCCCCGGACGAGGCGCAACGTCTCGTGGTCCTGCGCGACCGGCTGCTCGCCGCCATGCCCTCGAGCCACGCCCGCCGCACCGAGGCCGACGCCGAGGCGCTGCTCGAGGCGCAAGGCTTCGCGTCCCGCCCAGGCCCGCGTATCGAACCTGACAGGCAACTTCTGGGCGCGCTGACCGAGGCGCTGCGCGCGCCGTGGGAGCTGCAGGTGACCTATCTCTCCGCAGACGGCACAGCCAGCGAACGCCTTCTGGAACCCTACGGCCTGCTTTTGGGTATCCGTCGCTACCTCATCGCCCGACCGGTCAAGGGCGACGGTCGTATGCGGCGGTTTCGCCTCGACCGCATCCGGAATGCGCAAATCACCTCCCGCAGCTTTGCTCGCGATCCCGACTTCGACCTCGCGCGCTTTGCGGCGCAGGCCTTCGGTTCGTTTCATTCAGACGCGGAATACGGCCCTGTGGTGTGGCGTTTCCTGCCTGCCGCAGCCCCGGTCGCGCGGCAATTCGTCTTTCACCCCGATCAGCAAATGACCGAAGAACCGGACGGCTCCGTGCTCGTGCGGTTCAACGCCTCAGGCCATCTGGAAATGGTATGGTACCTCTATCAATGGGGCGATCAGGTCGAGGTGCTGGCCCCCGACGCTTTGCGCCAGATGGTCGCCGCGCACCGCCGCAGCGATTTCGCCGCCCTGCCCTGACAACCACGACAGCTTTTGCCACCCGGTGCCGTCACCGTGGGAAAAGACAGTTTTAACGATTCGAAAGGGTCCCCCATGCGCATCGCCCCCCTGATGACACGCTCTCCCGCGACCGGTGCGTTACGCCATGTCACCGACGATCTGCTCGCAGAGGTCTACCTGGCCCCGCGCCCGGCCGAGGTGCCGCTTGCCGATCGTCTTGGGGGGCCGGCGCCCTGGTCCGACAGCTTCGCCGCAGCGCCCGAGGAAACGGCGCGGGCGGTGGAGGCAGGGCTTGTGGCCGTCGCCCACGCCACGCCGCATCTCGATCCATGCGACCTCGCGCCAGAGCGCCTGCCCGAGGGCCGCGCCCGGACGCATCTGACCGGGCTGCGGGATCTCTGGCGCGACCTGGGCGCCCTGCCCGGTCCGCTGCACATCTGGCGGCATGTGCTGCAGAGCTCGGCCGTTGAAGCGCTGGAGCCGCTGCCGTTGGCCGGATCGGATTGCCCCTTTGCCACCCCGGCCGAGACAGCGCTGGCCAAGACCCTGCGCGCGCATCACGGCCGGTCCGACGCGCCCGAGCCCGCTCCGCTGACCGCTGAGGAGACCGCGCTGCGGCATCTGCAGGAACACCTCGGGCGCCAGTCCGATCCGATCGCACCGGATGAATCCGTCACGTGCCACGGTCTGCGCGACCCCCGCGAGGAGGCAGAGTTCGCCGCCGCCCTCTCCCGCGCGATGCTGGAGGACGGTAAGGTTGATCACCCGGCCGAGATCGGCCTCCTGGCTCCCGACGAACCCGCCTATGCGTTGGCCTTGCCTGAGGCCTTCGACCGTGTGGGCCTGCCCCTCTCGGGTCTGCCCGCCGAGGCAGCGCAACGGGATGTAACCGGAGAGCTGCTGTCGCTCCTGCTTGTCCTTCTGTGCGGCCCCGCGCCGCGGACCGCGCTGGCCTCGCTCTATGTTTCGCCGGGGATGCCCTGGCCGCCCAGGATCGGGCGCAAGATGGCGCGCGAGGTGATCGACGGAGGCCGGTCGCGCACCGCATCGGACCTGACCGGCTCCGCACGCGATCTGCTGGACGCGCTGCGCCCCTGCGTCACGCCCGAGCAGCTTTTCGCGCGACTTGGCGCGGTGGCTCGCGCCGCACCCGAGGCCGACCTGCACTCGCGCATCGCCGCGCTCAAAACCGTCACAACCGATCACATCGACTGGCCGCTGCTGCGCCGCGTCGCCGCCCCGCGTCCCATACCAGCGGAGGGTCATGACCGCTTTGTCGAGGGCGTGTCGCTCTTTGCCGAGGCCGCCCTGCCTTGGCGTCCGGTCCGCCAGCTGATCGTGCTCGGCATGGCCGGGCGACACTGGCCGCGACTGCCCGGATCGGACCCGTTCTTCACCGAGGGCGAGATCGCCGCAATCCGGGAAAGCGGCCTGCACTTGCAAGGCCGCCAACAGAAGCTCGCCCGCGGACTGGAGCTCTTCCGCCGTCAGCTGGCCTCGGCCAGCCAAGGGCTGACGTTGCTCGTGCCCGCGCTGGATCTGCGCGGCGACCGGCAGACGCCCTCCACCGGCCTGGCGCTGATCTCTCATATGCTGGGCGCAAAGGCTCCCGCCGATCTCGTCGGCGACCTGCGCAAGACGCCGCCCGCCGACTGGCCGGTCTCACTCACGTACCCAGAGCCCGTCCCACTTGGCGGCGCACCAGAGCTCCCAGTGGACGGCGCTATTCACATCCAGCGCGGTCTCGGCACGCCGGACCGGCCGGACCACGACCTGCTCGCCCTGCGCCAGAACCCCGAAGGCGAGCCTCTGCCGCATTCCCCGTCGCGGCTGGAAACACTGATCGTCAGCCCACTGGCATGGCTGCTGGACGAGCTGGGTGCGAAAGAACGCGTCTGGGCGCCCGAAACGCTCGACGTGATGATTCTAGGTACGCTGATGCATCAGGTGCTTGAGGATGTCTTTCCCGCTGGCGCGCCTTTGCCGGACGACGACGCCCTCGCGGGCCGGGTGCCCGGTGTGCTGGACGCAGCGATCCGCCGTCATGCCGCATGGCTGACGGATTCAGCCTGGGTCACCGAGCGCGCCAGCCTCCTGCGCGAGGCGCGCGAGGTCTGCACCGCTTGGGCGGGCTTTCTGCGCACCACCGGCGCGAAGGTTTTGCATAATGAGATCGAACTGGCCGGCGACCACGGCGGCCTTTTGCTTCACGGCAAGGCGGATTGCGTGCTTGAGCTGCCCGATGGGCGCATCCTCGTGGTCGATCACAAACGCTCCAGCGCAGTCGGGCGGCGCAACCGTATGGCCAGGGGCTGGGATTTGCAGGTCGCGCTTTACCGCGCGATGCTTAAACGGCCTACAGATAAGACCGCGCTGACCCGACTGGTGTCCGACGGGACGCAGGTCGTCACCGCCTACCATATGCTGCGTGACGGCACAGTCCTGTCGGATGCCGAAGGCGCGGATGTCCCGAGGGTCGAACGCACCGGCGACGACGCGTCGGTCAACGCCATGGACCATCTCGCGCAGGTGCTGGCCGAGGTCGGTGCGGGGACGGTCCGGCTCAACCACGCAGGCGATGCCGCAAGGTTCGAAAAGGAGCGCGGGATCAAGCCCTACGCGCTGGAAAACCCGCTTGTGGCCGCCTTCGCCCTGCCGGCCCCCCCCGCAGAGGAGGACACGGAATGACGCAGCTGTCGCTCGTGCCCGCCGGAGCCGGCGCCGGCAAGACCTATCACATCCAGAAGGAACTCGCAGCCTGGGTCGAAAACGGCGACGTCGCGCCCGGCCGCATCCTCGCCGTGACCTTCACTGAAGCGGCGGCGGCCGAATTGCGCGACCGCGTGCGCGGCGAGCTCATGGAGCGCGGCCGTCTGCATGACGCGCTCGAGATCGACCGCGCATATATGGGCACGATCCATGCGCTCGGGCAGCGACTACTCACCGAACATGCCTTCGCCGCCGGGCGCGCGCCCGGGAACCGCTTGCTGAGCGAACCCGAGCGCGACCTGCTGATCCGGCTTGAGATGACCCGCTGCCCAGCGCTGCAACCGTTGATGGAGGACCTCGGACGGTTTGGCTATACTTGGAACCACGTGACCCAGACCACGGCCGAAGACGGCTTTCGCGCCGATCTGCTGCGGACGGTCGACCTGATCCGCGGCCTTGGCGCGCGAGGACAATCGCCCGACATTCTGACGCCTGCATTGGCGGCCATGACCAAAGGTTACGGGGCTTGCGAGGACGACGGCGCGGCCCTGACGGCTGCTCTGCTACTGGCCGTGCGCGATCTGCTGAAGGCTTTCCCTGACAGTCTTGCGCCCGATTTTGAGGGCAATGCTTCGGCCGTAAAGACATTCTCGGAGAACCACCGCGATCTGCGGCGCGCGGCGACCGGCAAGACGCTGACACGTGATTGGGCACTCTGGCAGAAACTGCGCAATCTGCGTCTGTCAAAACGCGGCGCGCCCACTCCAGAAGGCTATGACAGCCTCGCAGGGGCCGTGATCGCCGCCGCCGATGCCCTGCCGCGTCACCCTGGCCCGCTGGCCGACGCCAAGGCCCGCCTCACCGCGCTCGTCACTGGCGCGCAGGAGGTGCTGGCCGCCTATGACGCCGCCAAGCGCCGCGCCGGGCTTATCGACTATGCCGACATGATCGCCGAGACCGAAGCGCTGCTCGCCACCCGCCCCGAGATCCTGCAAGCGGTGCTGGGCGAAATCGACTGCGTCGTCATCGACGAGTTCCAGGACACCAACCCGGTGCAGTTTGCCCTGCTCTGGCGTCTGGCGCGGGGCGCGAAACGGGCGCTGATCGTGGGCGACACCAAGCAGTCGATCATGGGTTTTCAGGGTGCCGATCCGCGCCTTTCCGACGCGCTGCAGGCCACGCATCCCGAAAGCGTCACGCCGCTGACCTGCAACTGGCGTTCCGAGCCCCAGATTATGGAGATGGTGAACGCGCTAGGCCCCACGCTCTTTGACGGATACCAGCCGCTCGCGCCGCAGCGCGCCGCGACAGGCGAGACCGCGCTCGAGGTGCTGCACCTGCCGAAAGGGCGTAAGGACACCACGGCGGAGTGCATCGCCAACCGCGTGGCCGACATTCTGGCCGCCGGGACCCTGATCCATGACAAGACGCTCGACCAGATGCGCCCCGTCCGGCCCGGAGACGTGGCCGTGCTAACCTACACCCACGACAAGTCGAGCGCCGCCGCCGCTGCGCTCGAGGCGCATGGCCTGCCGGTGCGCATCCGGCAGGACGGCTGGCTGAGCTCAATCGCGATGCGGGCCGCGCAGGCTGCGCTCACGCTTGCCGCCGACCCGGACGACACCCACGCCGCGCTCGCCTGGCTGACGCTCGGGCCGCCCAGGATGCCGCTGGAGGATGCAATGCGAAACGCCGTCGACGGGGGGCTCGACACACATGAGACGCTCGCGCCCCTGCGCGCGCTGAATGTTGGGATCGCGACCCGCCCGGTGGCCGTGACCCTAGCTGCCGTGCTGCGCGTCACCGGCCTACGCGACTGGGCCGCCGGGCTGGCTGCGCCCGCGCAGGCGCTGGCCGATCTGGCGCGGCTTGAGGCCGAAGCGCAAGAATTCGACGCCATGGCAGAGGATTTGCGCGCGGCCGCCGGGCTCCACGGCGCCGGGTTGCAGGTCTTTCTGGGCTGGATCGCTCAGCAATCCGCCAAGGAGTGGGACCGCCACCCCGACCCCGATGGCTGGTCCGCCTCAGGCATCGAAATCTGCACCTGGCACGCCGCCAAGGGCCGCGAATGGCCGATCACCGTGGTTGCAGGGCTGGACCAGAAGATCGCCGAGCGCCCTGGTGCGTTGCGGGCCGAGTTCGATGCTTTCGACGATCTGGACAACGTGCTGGATCACGCGGGGCTGGAATATCTGCCTAACTTCTCCGCACCCGAGAGCCAGGAACCCTTCACCGAGGCGCAGCGGCCGGCGGACGAACGCGATGCCGCGCGCAAGCTCTATGTCGCCCTGACCCGCGCACGGGACCGCCTTATTCTCGTTATGCCGCGCGAGAGATCAAAGCCACGCGAAAACGCCGAACGCATGGTGGACCTGCTGCGCGACCGTGCCGGGTTCGAAACCGGTGATGGCACGCTGACGGTCGCAGGACAGAGTTTCGCCGCCCGCGTGGCCGAGGGCCTGCCCAACGAACCCGCCATTCCCTCGAACGCGGCCAGCGGAACCCTTCCACGCTTCGGCACTGCGTGCGCCCTGCCTGACGGCCCTCGCACGCTCTGGCGGCGCAGCCCTTCAACGCTGGCCACCCCCGGCCCGGCGCCGCCCACGCCGCTTGAAACCATCCGCCTCGCGCCTGGCGTCGCAGAGACCCGCACCGACAGCGCAGCCGAGCGTGGCACCGCCTGGCATCTGGCCTTCCGCGTTCTGGCCGAGCGCGCCGATCTGGCGGAGCGCCTCCAAGCAGCGACGGGTCTGCCCGAAAGCGCCATCGCGCAGATCGCCGCGCAGGCAGAGGCGCTGACAGGCTGGCTGGCGGATCGCGGCTATGACCGGTTGCATTTCGAACTACCGCTGCAGGAGACCGCTGCCGATGAATCCGAGACCAACGCCATCCTCGACTGCCTTGCCGAAGGACCACGCGGCCTGTTGATCGTCGACCACAAATCCGGCCCCTGCCCCGACCCCGCAGCACGCTTCGCCACCTACCAGCCGCAGCTGGACGCCTACGCCGCCATGGTTCGCCGTCTACGGCCAGACAAACCATTAGACGGCGTCGCCATCCACTGGATGAGTGAGGGCACCTTGAGCATCGCAGACGCAAAGGTGATTGAATTCACCTGATGTCTGCTCGCGCATAGTTCCCATTCGATCAGTCCAATCAGTACAGAACTCGCCACATCATGGACCTGTTAAGACAAAAAGACCGTCGGGACGGTGGCATGAAGTAACTCATCACTTGCAACAAAGCCTCGACGAAATCTCCAAAGGGAGAACCTTTCACCAAAAAAAAATCAAATGAGCCGTTGAAAGGGACTGTTCGAACGTTTACATTGTGCGATGTCAATGACAGGATAAGATGTTGGGACATACTTCGATAGATGAAGTCCGGGATTGGACAGGTGATGCGGAAGCACTGGCGCACAAGACCACATTCTGGGCGCGGCGACTTGGGGTCGAGGATACTTCCGACGTAACTGTCCGCCTTATCCGCGATTACGCGCAACGCCATATTCTTGAGCGCCCTCGGCGAGAAGGTAAGGTCGCCATTTATGGCTGGGACCACCTTGTACGGCTTCTGGCAGCGCGCAAATTGCTTTCCGAAGGCTGGCCGCTGCAAAAGATTGCTGAGTTTTTTCTTGTCTCGTCGATCGAAGAAATCAGAGCCTTGCTGCCGGGTTCGCCCACACCTCGCGCGACAAGCGCTGAGGACCCTGCACTCTCAGATTTGCGTCGGATGCAAGATAGAGCAAGCACTAGGCCCACGGCTCCCCAGATGGTGAGTGCGGAACGCGCGTTCAGCCGCATGCGAGGCGACAGTGAGGCCCGCAATGCACTGACAAGCTTGCGAGATACGCTTGGTCTCGAACAAGGCAAACTTAGGAGCCAGCAGATGACCCGCATCGAAATTGCACCAGGCGTCGAACTTACCATCGAGACAAGACGCTTGAAAAACATTGGGGCGCGCGAGGCTGAGGCCATTGCTCATGCAGTCAGCGCCTGTCTCACCGACCCGAGAATTAGAGCCAAAGGAGAAGACACTAATGATTAACCTGAAAATTGTTCCCCAGATACCTGCGCGCCTCGAAAACCATACCAACACGCTGAACGCGCTTGTACGTGTGGTGGCGCCTTCAGCCCCCAAAACCACCGCTGAAGATCGCCCGCCGCTTAACCTTTCTCTGGTTCTCGACCGTTCCGGCTCGATGGCGGGCCAACCGCTTGACGAGGCAAAACGCGCTGCTGAGCAGATCGTGACAGGCCTGCGTCCGACCGATCGGTTAGCCATTGTGGCCTTCGATAATGAAGCCGAGGTCATGCATCCTGGCGGCCCTCTCGGAGATGGACGAGCCGCGTGCAACGCTATCGCGCAGATCCAGGAACGGGGTATGACAGCCTTGCACGACGGTTGGATGCTGGGGGTCGAACAAGCAATCGCGATGCGGGAACCCGCAACGCCTGCGCGCGTGCTGTTGCTTTCAGACGGTGCGGCGAACCGCGGACTTACTGAGCCATCAGCCATCGCTGCTGATTGCGCCCGCATGGCCGATCACGGGATCACCACATCTACCTGCGGGCTTGGCCATCATTTCAACGAGCACCTCATGGCGGAAATGGCTCGAGCAGGCAGAGGCAACGGTTATTACGGCGAAACCGCCGAGGACCTTGCCGATCCTTTTGCAGAAGAGTTCGACCTGCTCCGCAATATCTGCGCCCGCCAGATGCAGCTCCAACTCAGCGCCGGCGAAGGAGTCGAACTGCTGGTTCTGAACCGTTATACTGAAAAGGAGGGTTCAGTTCTGCTTCCTGACCTTGCTTACGATGGGGAAGCCTGGGCCGTGGTCGAGCTGCGCTTCGATGAGAGAGGCGAGCAGCCTAACGAAAGGTTGCTTCTGAGCGCGCTGGTTCGGGGGCGGGACAAGGACGGCAAAGATGTCGGTGATGGACCCGTGCACCTGCGACTGCCACGGCTTCCGGCTTCAGCTTTCCATGCCGTGACCGAGGACGAGACTGTTCGCGCAAGAACAAGAGAGCTTCGCGCCGCCGAGCTTCAGGAGCAGGCCCAAGTGGCTGCACGACGCCAGGACTGGAACGAAGTAGATCACCTCCTGCGTGAGGCACAATCCGAAGCTGGTGAAAACCCTTGGGTTGAACAAGCCCTGACAACTCTGAAGAGCCTCGCAGAGAAGCGTAACACCGAGGGGTTTTCGAAAGAGGCGATGTACTCCGTCAATAGAATGCGCTCCCGGCTTGCTGCAAGTAGTGCTCATTCCGAAAAATCCTATGACCTTGATATGGAAAGCACGAAACCGAGCTATCTGCGCCGCAAGATGGCTCAGGGCAAACGGATGCCTCGCTCGCAAAACCGCAACGACGGATGAAAATTCTCGATCAACGTAGTAGAGGCGGGGCAAGTGTTGCGGGCGACGATGGTCGCAGAGGAGACGGCATCATGGATTGGTTTGAGAAGATCACCGGATTCAAGGAGAGCAGCTACAAGTATGCCCAGTCCCAGCTCTTCGAAGCCGACGGTTATCTCTGTTCGAGACAATCCACGCAGCGTTTCGCCGTCGGAGAGTTCCGGTTACCAAGCCTTGCCGAATTAAGGGAACAGCGCGGACTATCCCATTCGTCTGGTCGGTTGACTGTGAGAAATGTGTCCGGAGACGCGAGGAAAATGCACGCGGATCCGGAATATGCAAACGCTTTGTTCCAGGTCGCATCACAGTTTAACGTGCTCGAGATGATTACGCCCCACGTTACGCCGGAAGACGGGGTCACCCGTTACCGCAATGATCCGACGCAGGGACCGGCCTGTGCCATCGCCGCAGGCGCCGCGACGATCTATCGGAACTACCTTGTCCCGGTTGGGAATCAGCAGGGGCAGACGGCCGCGCGACAGATCGATTGCCTTGCGGACCTGGGCGCACAACTGATTGAACATCTCGACTACCCGCGATCTCCTCTCTGGCAGATGCGGAATGGCTATGCGCTGGCAACGCGCGACGGCCTGGAAATGATCGGCGATCTGCTAGGCACGATGGATCCTGCCGACCGGGAGGCCCTGAAAGGCACCTTGCGGATCGGCGTTCAGCAGGACGTACAGGTCACGGAGTGCGATCCTGACGATGGGATATTCGTCTCGCAGGCCTTCTGCTCGGCCGTACCGGTCGCTTATTCCTCCCTCCCCGCCTCCGCTTGGGAGCCCTTCGCCCGGCTTGTTCTGGAGGCCGCCTACGAAGCCACGGTGCTGGCTGGTCTCAGGAACGCCTCGCGCGGCAAGAGCAACAAGCTCCTGCTGACCCGGCTGGGCGGTGGCGCCTTCGGCAATCGGGATGACTGGATCGATGATGCCATCCGCGGAGCATTGGAGCAGGTGGTCGATGAAGACCTCGACGTTATCCTGGTGAGCCACGGCGTGCCCTCTGACAACATGTTGGCGATCGAAAGGGTCTTCTCCTGAACCGGCAATAAAGAAGTTGCCAACTGGCGCTTCAAACGCGAAGATGGTCATGGAAGAAAAGTCAACGAACAATATGATTTAATGGATTTATTTTTTGACGTCAGCCCCATCAATCCTAATGAGATCGGAGATCATAGATTGGTATCTCGAAGAACGCGCACGCGTCGTTCGGGAATGCGAACAAGCCAAGCAAAGATATCTTGCAAAAGCTTGTGATTCTATCGACGCCCTGAGCCTGCGCGATCTTTTTTTTCCAAAATCGGAAACCAAGACCGCAATTAAAGAGCAGCTCCGCTCAGACGTGAACATTTTTCAAAGACGGCTGGCACGCAGCATTGACGAGAACCTGCTGGAATCCATACGGCACGTGGAATCCGATGACACAAACGAGGACAATACAAGTAGCTGGGCGCTTATGGGCGCAGGAAGCGCCCTGGCCGCCGCTTCAATCGGCACTGCAATCGGCGCCACGGCAATGGCGACCACAACTTCATCCGCATTCCTTTTCTTCGCCGCTCCGATAGTCAGTTGGCCTATGTTCGCGGTTGGCGCGAGTGCCGCGGGCGCCTTGGCCTTCGCATCGCGAAGCGTCAGAGAAAAGGCTGCTGATATGTACCGGAACAGCCTGAAATCCCGTGCCGAAACCTACTTGTCTGAAACCCTGATTGAGGGAAAGACGGGCAGCGCTTCGATCAGGAACAACGCGATGCAGCACTTGGACTTCGTGCGAGAGCAACGCTTCAAGGGGGTCAACGCATGAGTGTACCAATCAACTTCGTTATTCCCGCCCAATGGAAAGCAGCCTACACCATGGGTGAGGTCGTGCGGTACGGCGCGCTGCTAAAGGACAGCAATACCGGTCAGATTGTGGCGCATCTACAAGAGACAGGGCTACTGCAGAACGGCTTAGACATCGCGTCTGGCCTTGCCAACGCTACGCCTCTCAACGCAGTAACCAGCGTCATTGGCGTCTTCCAGAACCATCAGATCGGCAAGCGACTAGAACAAATTCAATCAGCGATGGTCGGGCTGCATACCCTGTCGATCGCAAATCTTGCGGTCACCGGACTGGGTATTGGTGTAACCGTAGCTTCGACGGTTGTCACACTAAGGCGTTTGGACAAGCTGTCGAAGCAGGTAGAGGACGGCTTCTCGGAAGTCACCGAAGCGCGGCGCCGCGACGAGGTGGATTCGTGGCGGGCTAATGTTCGCTCGGAATTACAGGAGCTCGACGAATTGCGGGTCCGAAGCGATGTGCGTCACGCCGCCGAGCAAGTAGCACGCGGTGCGCGCCGTCTGAGCGACGAAATGATCGAGAGGTTACGCCGAAGCAGCGACGACGAGACGCTTAACAGCGGAACGGCAACCGAACTAATAACCTTTCTCGCCGCGCTCGGCGGAGCTCAGGTGCGCGCTCTATGCTGGCTTGACGAGGCGGCGGCGGCACAACACCGTGCCACGACCATCGCCCAAAATTTTGAGGAGATCTCTCTGGTGCTTCCAGCGGATCGCCTGCAGGGCCCAGCGGAATTCGGTTCAAGAGTGCAGGCGTTGCTTGGCGAGGTACGCGCCTTGGCTGCCTCGCAGCCGATGCTACTCGAAACGCTTCAGGCGAAACAGATTTCCACGCGCGGGTATCTTTCCGAGGTCGACGCGGAGGAAAACGAGCCTCTGCTCATCTTGCCTTCGGCAAAATTCCAACTTGTCTGATTTTTGGCATTCCGGGATGGGAGAAGTTGAGCTCGTCACCAAACAGGGCGACAGCATGGTCCGCAAGCTGCTCTACGAAGCGGCCAACTCGATCCTGACGCGCAGTCGTGGCAACTTCGCCCTCAAAACCTGGGCCCAGAAGTTCGCCAAACGCCGAGGTATGAGAAAGGCGCGCGTGGCGCTTGCCAAGGGCGGCTTGCCGTCATCATGCACGCGATGTTGCGTGACGGCACTTAGTTCGAAGCGTGAGGTAAGATAGAAATCATTTGCCAGCGGTGAAGCCGGAAAGCTGATCCGAGGGCGGTGTCCCGAGAGGGAACGCAGGGACGAACGATCTGCGAAGGTTACCGGATGGGCCCAGGAGCCCGCTTCGAGTCAATGCAACGTTCGGCCTTGTGAAACCCGATACAGCACGATCGCCTCACAGCAATCAGTGCGGACAGATCCTTGAAACCCTCAAGGGAAACACCGCCAAGCTCCGCAAATTACAGATCCTGAGCCTAAGATGATGACAGTGTTGGCATCCATGGCTGCGCCTGATACGGTTCAAGATATAATAGCCCATTAGGTTCTTGATGCTTTCTTCATTTATCAAGGCAGTCGGCTCGACAGCGTTTCTTGGGCTTTCGCTCTATTTGTGGAGAGTTGGCTACCACTTCAGCGATTGGGCCATCTTGGCTTTGTTGCCTATGGCAGTCTTGTTATTTTTTGGCTCCTGGCCTCTTATTATCGACCCTTGGAAGGAAAGATTACATTTGGCTCTTCTTCCGCAGTCGCCTTTGTCCCGTCTTCTTTCTGGCAAGTTCCGGACCGCATTTCTAGCGATGACATTCGTGTTTGTTTCGGTTGCTCTGCTCGCGTGGCAATGTCTTACGGCATCCCCGCTCCAAGCAACAATTCTCCTCATGCTTGTTTTCACTGCAGGCTTTTCATTTTCTTGGTCGCAAGACTTCTTAGTCCGGCACTTCCGACAGCCCTTCGCCAGATACTGGGCGACTTCCCTAGGAACCTGGCTGGTGGCCGCACCTTTCACGTTGATAATTGCGTGGATCACGTGGTCATCGGAATCCCAACCTGGCGAGATGCTGACGGCAACGTTCCAGGAAGCGCTGAAAATCGGCATTGACCAACTACCGGCAAGACGCGGCTTGATTGCTGAACTTCTCTCCTGGCTTTATGCTTACGACGCAGCGAAGCTTTGGTTGGTGATCCAGTACAAGGAGTACCGAATGCTGGCCGTCTTTTTCAGCCTTGATGCGGCACTTTTAGGTTTTGTGCTTGCTCGCGCAAGCATCATCATCACAAATTTCATTGGAATGCATATGAACAAGAGGCCAAAATGAGTGAGCCCACCGAAAATTTCAAGAAAAAAAACATCACCCCAATGGCATCGACGGTACGCTATACCGTCGGGCACCTGTTTTGGGGAACCATCATTGTTTTCGCAATAGCTAGCCTGGCGCTTACCGTTCTGGCTGTCATGCAGCCGGTAAAGGATGATACTGGTTCAGAAGAACTCACCAACAATAGCGATCCCGAGCTTCCTACGACCTTTCTTGAGAAGATCCTACTAGGTGCATCGAAGGAAGCGCTCGACGTAGTCTTGCCAGATATAGAAAAATTGGTTGAGGAAGCGTATAAACCTGTCGATGACGCGATCGCGCCCTATGCAGATTTCCACTACTCGGTGCCCGGGCAGTACATTGAACTTACTCAAGCTGCCCGTGGGATAATGGCCGACCGGATCCACGACAGATTGTTTGATGGATTAAGCGAGCGTTTGAACGATGTCGCCTCGAACGTCGACGAAAAGTTTGAGACAGCTTTCGAAGCCGCGCTGGATGCTCAAATTGCTGAGCTTTTTGAAGCCGACCAAGAAGGCCTGCCGATTGGTCCATTGAGCGACATGGTCATAACTGACACGCGCGAACGGCTCATGCTTACGGCACCGATTGCTACGACCGCAGTGGCTGTCACTGCAGGAGCGTCCTTGAAAATTGCTTCGAAAACCATTGCCAGTAAACTAGGCCTAAAAGTTGCCGCAAAAGTTGCAGCAAAACAAGCCACCAAGGGCGGCGGTGCACTTGTAGGGGCAGGGTCTGGTGCGGCTTTATGTTCATGGGCGGGTCCTGGAGCAGCCGTATGTGCAGTGGTCGGCGCTGCCGCTGTATGGTTCACGGTGGACGCTGCAGCCATCCAGCTCGACGAGCAAATGACCCGAGATGAGTTTGAGAAAGATCTCAATGAACTTGTTGATGACGACAAGGATTTCAGAACGCAAAAACTGAAGGAAGCACTCAAGAAGAGAGCCGTCGCAATGGATGAAGGGGCCAAGAAAGCACTGGCGGAATTTACCCTGAAACAGCTATCCGATCCGGAAACCGTCGCCTTGTGTCAACAATCAAATGCTCTTCTCACCGGATACGGCGTGTTCCAAGATGACCTTCGCACTCGGACGTCATCCGCGATCGAAGAGTATAGGAGAACCCTTGAAGAACTTCGAAACAGGAAGGACTCCGCAGCGACAATCCTCGCTCCCTTAGTGATGGAAATCGACAAGAATCTCGAGATGCACGGATATGGTATCGAAATAAAACAGATCCAGCTCAGCGGCAACTTTCCAAGCGATTATCTTGGGTACAGGGATTTAGATGGACGGCTAACGCTCGGAGATCAGACGGTCACACTCGAAAGAAATACTTCAACAGTTGAAGTCGAGTTTTCATTGCAATCGCCCACCAACCTCAAAAACCTTAAAATCAACAGAAAAGAGCCAATCACGATACACATGGCCCTAATTCAAGATAGAAGAATTTTTAGAGATCGCATGTTTGGGCGATCAATTCTCATTAAGGAGGATGAATTTTTCGATGCTATACCGAACACAGCTGGCCCGCAGAAAACACTAAATTTCCCATTCAATTTAGCTCTATATGAAAGTCGCGATGACTTTCAGGTGATTGACTGGCGAGAAACTTCCGCGCGCCGCAATGCAAATCTGCGCCTTGATATTTCTGGTAGCAGTTTACCTGATATAGAGAAAATTCCCTCCTGTTTTGAAGATTGACCCAAAGCAGGTGGTTCCTTGGCAGGCTCTCCGCAACGCTCAAGGGCCTTGTTGCACAAATCGGGTGAGGGATTCACTGCGTGAATCAGCGTCGCCACCACCATCGACGGGGGATTTGTCGTTGGTACCTGACTGTCTCGTGGCTGATGTCGACGCCGCGCTCGTGCAGCAGGTCCTCGACATTCCGAATTGAGAGCGGAAATCGGACATACAACATCACCGACTGCCGGATGATTTCGGGGCTACTGTGAAAGCCCTTGAACAAGTCAGGTTTGCTCATGTTGTAACGCTACGAGGCCGCCTTGCCCGTCTCAACCGAAATCCCTCTGACAACACCGGTCGAGGTGTTCGGCCACGAAACGCATAGTCAAAATCCGGATCAGTTGAACCTCAGCAGGCGACATAAGCTGAATTGTCCAGACAGCCAGCGCCAGCCGACAGGATGGCACGGTAAGCTATTCATATATAATGGCAAAAACTGCGTCGTTATGAGGGGAAGCATCCGTCCGATCGTCACGCGGCAAGCAATCGAGGACTAGTTGTCGAAGGGCATCCCTACCGTCCGCGGAATTCGGTCGGTAGAGATCACAATCAGAACATACCAAAGCTGACATTCGTGGAAGAAGCAGCGAACTTCCGCTTCCCGCCCTTTGCATTGCGGGCATCGTGGAAGAAAGTCTTCATTCCAACCCAAACAACGGTCTCAAGGCGTCGGGCAAGGGTTTGGCGAGATCCCATTGAACAGTGATCGGGGCTTCGCCTTCCCAACCCGCAAAACCGACGGGGCCGGCGTAGCGGAAGGGGGCGGCGCGGCCATCGCGCAGTTTCGATTTCCTGACGAACAAGTGAACTGTCCATCCAGGCTCTTCACCTGAAATGATCTTCCCGCGGCTGCTGCTGCGACGTGTGCTCGTTTGGGTCTGCCAGACAAAGCGGGTCGGGCTCACGAATTCGTCAGCGTAGTGATCGCCGACCGACATGCTGCTTTTGTCCATTGTGACGAGCAGGATCATGGCCTTGACGTCCTTGATCACAATGATCCCGGAGTTCCATGACCCAGTATTGAATACAGCGCCGAAGAGAGGCGGGATACGGTCGCGTTGGTATTCCTCCCAGATCTTGGGACCCAAAACGGGCGGCGTGGGGCGGCTGCCGGGGGGCTCAGCCGCTTCGGCGAAGTGAGGCGTGTCCAGTTGATCGTAGCCTACACTGCGGGTCTGGAAATGCCGCAGCAGACGCCAATCAACCAGTTCTGACGCCAGTTCAGACAAGTGAGCATCATGGCTTCGGTCAATTGTCGTCTCGAAGGTGCCTGGACCAAGGCGGAACCAGTCGGTTTCGCCAAGCAATTTCAACGGGAACTTCGTCAGCAAACCTGAAATTGCTGCGGTGTCATCCGGGTCGACGCTGAGGTCCTTCTTGATTTCCGGGTTGCGCCGGGCGAGCCTAGCGACGCGTTCGGCGAGGTCTGCAACGGCGATGCGGCCCGGGAATGCGCCTCCCTCGATCATGCCGCGCAGGGCCAGCATCTTGTAGCTGCGCGTCATGCGCGTGGTCTCAATTTCGTCCAGGAGGCCTTTGTGTGCGGTCCAGGCGGACTGTATGTCGCCTGTCATGTCGCCCATGTCGTTGACGAAGCCCAGCCAGCCGGCGTGGCCGGTTCGACCAGGATTGTATCCCGCGTGTTGAACCTCTGAGGCCGTCGGTCGCACCCCGTTCCGGTCGCGGAAATCGCGGTAGAAGGCTGTCACTTCTTCGCCGTCGCGCGGCTGCCGGATCAGCGACTTGAGGATGTCGAGGGCTTCGAGTTCGTAGGTGACCTCGCAGCCTGCCGGAAAACTGATCTCGTGACTCTCGAGTTTTTCTAGGGCGATCCGAAGCGCGCCTTCGCCTGCTCCGATGCGCAACAGGGTTCTGGCTTTGGTCAGGAAGATGCGGTGGTTGCCGATGTAGTCGATCACGGCCAGATGTGTTTTCTCAGCAGCGCGCCGCAGGCCTCGACCAAGTTGCTGCAACCAGATCACTGGGCTTTCGGTCGGACGCAGCATCAACACGGTGTCGATGGAGGGAATATCGACGCCTTCGTTGAACATGTCGACCGCGTAGACGATGTCGAGATCTCCATCCTCGAGCGCCTGTAATGCGCTGGCGCGGGGTGCAGAGGTTTCGCCAGAGTGGACAGCCACGGCGCGCAAGCCGCGTGCCTGCGAGAACTCAGCCATGAAATCCGCGTGGCGGCGTGATACGCAAAAGCCAATAGCCTTCCTGCCGCCGCGCCGCGCCAGTTGATCCAATGCGTTTTCAGCCCGTGCCGTCGTGGCGACGGCTTCGGTCAGGGCGGCCTCATCGAATTTGCCGCTGCGCCATGGAATCTGCGCGTATTCCACCGGATCAGGGACGCCGAAATACTTGAAAGTAGACAGCAATTCGCGATCTATGCCGGACCAGAGATCACATTCGTAAACGAGGTTTTCCTCGCACAGCCCGAGCAGATCGCCGCCATCACTGCGGTCTGGTGTTGCCGTCAGGCCCAGCAGGAATTGCGGGGTGAAGTGATCGATGATCCTGCGATAGGTCGTGGCGGCGGCGTGGTGGAATTCATCCACGACGATGTAGTCGAAAGCATCAGGCGCAAAGCGGTTCAGGTTCTGCGCGCGAGAAAGCGTTTGGATCGAGGCAAAGAGAACGTCGGCATCGAAGTCTTTTTCGCCACCGCCAAAACGCCCCAGCCGCGCTTTGGGGCGGATGGCGCGGAAGGCGGCCATGGCTTGCGTCAGGATTTCTTCGCGATGGGCGACGAACAGGACGCGTGCCGCTGGCTGGCTGTCGAATGCGGCAAGGAAAGTTTTGCCGAGGCCGGTTGCCAGAACGACTAGCCCGGCGCGATAGCCTTTGGCGCGTGTCGCAGCGAGGGCGTGGAGTGCCTCTTTCTGGATAGCGTGCGGCTTAGGAGTGTCTTCGGGTGTTTCCGCTTGAACGCCGGATTGCATAGGCAATGGCGCGATCCGGCGGGCCTCGTAGCTATCAATCCAGTCGGGAGTGAGTTCGGTGACCTCCGGCCGGGCCAGGAGGTTTTCGAAGGCTGCGCGGGCATTTGTCAGTCGTAGGGAGTCGGATCGGTCGAAATGGCGCAGGTTCCATTCGACACTTTCGGTCAGAGCGGACCGCGACAGGTTCGATGATCCAATGATCAGGGCACCTGCGCCGTCCGCAAAGGAAAACATCCAGGCCTTGGGGTGAAACGGAATGCGGTCTGCCTGAAATATGTAGAGGTGCCGGTCGTGTTCGAGATCCTGCATCAGGCGCAGAGCCGTCGGCTCCGTGACGTCCAAGTAGTCTCCGGTGAGCAGCCGCAGCCGTCCGCCACGCTGCAGCAGGTCGCGTAGATGCGGCAGGACCAACCGAGCACCCGAAGTCATGAGGAAGGAGACTGCCAAATCGACGGAGTGCGCTTGGTCGATCAAGGGGCGCAGATGAGCGTGTAGGGCGTCGTCGCCCCCTGAAATCAGCGGGCTGTCATGTGGCGCGCCGGGTATGGGGCCGATTGCGGTGGCGGGCGCTTCCAAGCGGAGATGGAAATGCGGTTCCGTCTCAATGAGGGCGACCGGGGCCTGGCCCTCATCCGCTTCCAAAAGCTTCTGCGCCGGCGTGACGCGCGCCATGAGAGCAATCTGCTCCGCCTCGGTCAGATCACGCCAGCGCTTCACGTGCCGGCGCGGTGCGAGGACAAGGCCTGCGCCATTCCGGATCAGGATAACCTGGGCATCGCATTCGATCACGGTATCCATGATCGGGGCGCAAAACGGACATAGGGCGGTGGCGGAAATTTCAGCGGGCACGCGTCAGGATTTTCTCAGCAAGGCATTGAGCCAAATATCTTCTTTTTTATCAGGGCGGCGATCGTTGGTCCGCCAGATTTCAACCTGCCGCAGAGCGGGGCTTTCGTCCAGGAGCGCCGACAAAGATTCTTCGGTCATGTCGGTGAAAAGTCGTCCGTCCTTTTGCCGGTCGCCGGAGCCGAGCTTGAAGGACGCGTAAAGAATGCCGTCTGTGACCATGTGGTCGGCGAGGCGGCGCATGACAAAGGGCAGGTCCTTTCGCGCGAGGTGAAGTAACGAAGCACAGGCCCATATCCCCTCGAACGAGTGGTCCCAGGAGAAGTCTTCGAACCGCATTTGCTGCACAGGAAGCCCGGCAAAATCCGCAGATGCTTTCACCATGGTGGGCGAGGCGTCGAAGGCGGCCACCTGATATCCAGCGCGGTGGAAGGCTCGCGCGTCACGGCCCGATCCGGTCCCTGCGTCAAGGATGCGCACCGTGTCGGCAGCATCTTGCGGAAGTTCAGCGATAAATCTCTCGCGCAGCGCCGACATGTCGACGTGGCGGGTATCGTTCAAGAATTGCTCGGCATTGGTGTCGTAAAAATCAATCATCGAAGGCGCCTGTGTATCGGTACTACCGCAGCATTCCAGGGGCGGCGATTTAGTGTCAATCGGATGTGGGCGGCGTTTGAGCTTGGTGTCAGCCACCTCATAGCTGAACGGGCCGAGGGCCGAGCGGGACTCCACCCGTTCCAGAAAGTCAGACCATCCACCCCAGTTGCCAGAAAGAAACGCACCCTGAAAAACAATGTCCGCTCCAGTGGCCAGAGCGGCTCGTGTCTCGTCCGAATTTCTTGCCAGATCACCACGCTCAATCTCAATGACACCACGCCCGGACGCCTTCAGCTTTTCCAGATGGGCCGCTTCATGCGCATCCCCCTGCTTTTGCAGTAGAGCGGCATCCTCGGTATCTTCGCTTGGCTCTGGCCCCTCGCCTCGCATGCGCAACAAATCAAGGCGGGTTGCATGGGAGCAACCCATGAACCGCATCAGGTCAGTCGCTGAAAAAAGGATGTTTCCATCAAATTCCCGCATGGTTTCCTTCAATCAAAAAAACAGTATGCGATCTAAAGCAGGCTAATCGCTTGCTCGCAGCTTGGTCCTCAACCGGAAAGGGTGTCAACATTTGTCACACGTAATCCTGAGCCGCCTTGTTTTGCGATGGATGTTCAACAGGAATATGCAGAATAGAAAGGCCGTGTCCGGGAACGCTCAGGAAGCTCTCACAATGCGCAAGCTTTCCGGTGATATCAGAGAGGCCCGCTTTCCTTGCGACCCCATCCACAGCGAAAAGCCCCTTTCGATCAGCGCCGCTGCGGCGTCCAGTGTCTTCACATAGACCGCGTGCTCCGCGTGATGCTTCCGCTGTCCGTGGGCCGGATCGCCAAGTTTGTAGCCCTTCGCCGTGAACTGCGGCTCTTCGACCATTCCTGCGCGCGGGGAGACCCGTTCAATCCTGATTACCTGTCCGGCCGTTAATAACTCCTTTCACTTCACGATGCGCCCGCCGGAAATCCCAGCTTGCTGAGCGGTTAACAATCCACTCAGGGAATCAGCTCGACAGGACACCAGAGCAAACGTAACCTGCTAGGGTGTCAAACTCTGACAGGCTTGTTCGGTGCGCTTATGTCTTTCTCGAAAGCCCAGGATCTGATCCGCCTCGCACAGCTGGCGGCGGCTCGACGACGCGGCATTAGCCTCGAGGATATTTGCGCCGAGTTCGAGGTGTCACACCGAACTGCTCAGCGTATGACCGATGCGCTGGAAACTACGTTCGGAAATGTCATTGCTGAGGACGGCGAAGATAGAAAACGCCGCTGGCGCTTGACCGACCCACATCTTGATCGGCTGCAACTTCGCCACGAGACCGGGGTCGAAGCTCTGGAGATCGCGGCGCGCAGCGCCGAGGCCGATGGGCGTTTGCGGCATGCGCAGGCCCTTACTGATATTCGTGAGGGGCTGCTCTCCCGACTGTCCTCGCGAAACGCAGCCCGCGTTGAGACTGATGCAGAGGCGGTTCTGACGGCCATGGGCCAGGTGACGCGACCTGGGCCGCGCGTCAGCGTTTCCCCCAACATCCTGGATGCGATCATCGAGGCGCTGCGCGGGCCCTTTCAGCTACGCGTGCGCTACAATGAAGACGCTTCAACGCGCATTCTCGAGCCGCACGGCGTGCTGCTGGGCCATCGCACCTATCTTGCTGCACGTGATCCAGCCAAGGCCGATGAGGTGCGAAACTTCAGGATTGATCTCATCCGAGAGGCAACAGCGCTCGATGAGAGCTTTGCGCTAAAGGAAGGGTTTACCATTGCTGGCTATGCCGCCAAGTCCTTCGGTGTTTGGCAGGACCCGGAACAGTATGGCGAGGTCGTCTGGCGTTTTTCGCCGGAAGCCACCAACCACGCAGCAGGTTTCAGGTTTCATCCCGATCAAATCCTGGAGCCGCAAGATGACGGCAGCCTGATTATTCGCTTCCACGCAGCTGGATGGCTCGAGATGGCCTGGCACCTCTACCAATGGGGCGACAAGGTCGAGGTCGTTGCGCCCGTGGCCTTGCGGAAAATGGTGGAAGGCTATCGGCGGTCCGATTTTGCGGCGATGCCATAGAAGCAATTTTCAACGGAGGTATTTGATGGACGGCAACTTGGAATTCAGTGTTCTCAAAGAAAAGCAGCGGGCTATTCGCGCCGGATTCCCGGAGACAATGGGACTACGGGTACATCGCGCGATCAGTTGGGTCGGCAGATCCGAAGCATGTGACGGGGATGACGACGCACGCTTTCTGTTTCTCTGGATCGCCTTCAATGCGGCCTATGCCGATGAGCGGGAGTTCCAGTCGATCGCACCAGGTGAACGCGCGGCCTTTCTGGATTTCTTCGGCAAGCTGGTCGCGCTGGACAACGAGAGGAGGATCTACAAGGCCTTGTGGCAAAGGTTCACCGGCCCTGTCCGCCTGCTCATGGACAACCGGTTCGTTTTCAATCCGTTCTGGCAGTATCACAATGGTATTGATGGGTATGAAGACTGGGAAGAACGCTTCAAGGCATCCGCCAAATCATTCGCTCAGGCTTTTCAGGCGGGAGACACTGCGCGTGTACTGAGTTTTGTTTTCGATCGACTGTATGTCTTGCGCAATCAAATGATTCACGGTGGCTCGACGTGGAATAGCGGTGTAAATCGAGCGCAAGTCCGAGATGGCGCAGCCATCCTGGCATTCCTGCTGCCCGTCTTCGTCGATCTGATGATGGATAATCCAGACCAGGATTGGGGAAAGCCTTTCTATCCTGTCATAGAGTAATCCTTTATGGGCAAACGCTCCTCGCGACCTGAACTCATTTCGGCTCGCGGAGTCCCAAGCTAGGCTTGGATGTTGTGGATCTGCACCCCCTCGCCACAGACCTCGCGCGCGATATCGACGACGTGCTGATGATGGGTGAGATAGATCGCCTGTCCACGCCGCCCGACCCGCTCCATGACGCGGCAGGCTGAGCGCGTTCGCTCTTCATCGAAGGTCTCAAAAATATCGTCGCAAAAGAACGGAAGCGATGCCCCCTGATCCGCCAGCTGCTCGTAGGCCGCAGCGCGCAAGGCAAGATAGAGCTGGAACCGGGTGCCTTTGGACATGTCCTGAGCCTGTTTAGCCATACCGCTCGCATCCAGCGCCAACAGGGTTTCCGATGCTCCGTCGATCTGGGTTTGGAGTTTGGAATAGGCGCCGTTCGTTAGCTCTGCAAAGGCGGCCTCGGTCGCCTGCATCATCGCACTGCGATGTGCATCGCGATACCGGCGGATCGCGGTCTCTGCGAGGCGGTAACCCAAACTTAGTTCGAGATGCCGGAGTGCCGCGTCCTGCATTTCGAGTTCCAGCGTCGTCTTTCTCTCGACCAGGAGCGCAACATCCGCATCCCCGCCTGTGGCACGCAGCTCTTGTTCCGCAGAAGTCCGCGCCTCGATCGCACCCTTGTAGCGATTATCAATGCCTTCCAGATCGGCGCTGACCTCGTCCATCTCGGCCTGCAATCCGGTCTGTGTCGCCTCCGACAAAACGGCGCGCGCATCTTCTAGGTTCTCGAGATCCAGAAGCGCCGTCACGGCACGTTCAAGCTCCGTGCGCCTGGCCCGGTCAGCGATGACATCCGAAGCCGTGCTGACAGCCTGACGCAAAGCCCCGAGAGAACTGGTATCGACGTCGTCAGGAAAAATCCGTGCCAGCTCAGCAACCGCGAGGTCGATGTCTCCCAAAACCTTTTGGGCGTCGGCCAATGACTTCTCGCACACCTTGATCCGTTCGTTCAGGTCTCGGGCTTGTTCCTCAGCGCCAACCGCCGCTTCTGACATGGCCTTCAGCGCATCATAGTCAGCCAAGGGCGAGGCCGTGGCAATGGCACCAACCCGCTTGACCAGTTTCTGAATCTTTTCGGCAAACTGGGCCTGGTCACCTTCCATGGTCGATACCTGACGCTCCAGCACTACGCGTTCCTTGTCGTGCTCGCGCAAATCCTGGAGCGGTTGCAGCGAGGCCTCGAGCAAACCGGCATCCAAACCCTTCGGCAAGGCCGCTGCCACCAACTCCACCCAATCACGGCGCGCGTTCGATGCGTCCACTTCAATGACCGCAAGCTTTTCGGTGCGCTTGGTCCGATCCCGGGTCAGGTCATCAACACGCGTTTTGGCGCTGCGCAAGTCTTCCTGATGGGTGCGCTGCGCGGCGAGATTGGCTTTAGCAACGGCGACCAAGTCGTCAAACTCCGGCATGTCGCGGTGTATGTGTTCCGAGAGCACCTTGATCAGCCGGTCCGCCTTTTTGAAGGTCTCCTGATGCTCGTCTTGAAGCCGGAGCAGTTCGGCATCGGCAAGTGACGCCAATTCAAGCTTGCGCAACCAGTTCACGAAAGTGTCCGGGGCAAGTGTGGTTTCGAGACCGGCTTCGATCGACGCCCCCGCCAAACGCTCCAATATGGCGTTGCGCACTTGTTCCAGTGCGGAGACCTGTTGCTCCACCGAGCCCGCCTTCGCTTTCGCCGCCGCGAGATCCCGTTCTTGCTGGCGCAGTGTTCCAAGATCAGCAGCCTGCGAAAGTCGGAGATCCATTGCAGTGTCGACACGCGCCATTGCGCCTTCGAACGCGTCAGCACTTTGGTTGGTCATGCTGGATCTGTGGGCCTTCCAGAGGTCGTCGCGACACGCGCGCATGCTGCGGGTCTCGTCATCGTCTACAAGCCCATCCATCGCCTTGATCTGTGCGATCCGGGCGTCGCGTTCCGCGATTTCGCCCCGAACGTTCTCCAGCTCCTGGACCGCGGTCTCATGCCGCTGGGTAGTTTCCTGCACATCGCCAAGCAGAGTGTCAGCCTCTTCCATGGTCAGAGAACAGGTCGGCAGGGCGTCGAAGCTTTGTCCCTTGATGGTGAGCGCATCCAGCGCGGTGTGCCGGTTACGGCGCGCGGTCTTTAGAGCTTCGGAGGCCGCCGCATGGCGTGCGGAAAGCGTATCGACGTCAAAGCGCTCGAGGATTTCCGCAAAATCCACTGACGCAGATTCCTCGGCGCCAAGACGGCGCAGCTGCTCCTTGGCAGCGTCGATCTTTTCGTCTATGGCCGCCACCTCGCCATGCTCACGCGTGACCATGGCTTCCGCATCCCGCATCCTCTCCCGGGCCTGCTCGAGCTCCGACAAGGCGGCTGAGGAAAGCACCAGTTCCTTCGAGTCGATATCGGCGGGTGCACCAAGATCCCGGGCTGCCAGGCCCATATCTGCGAGAACCTGTTCGAGCGCCTTGCGGCGCCGATCCAGGTCAAGGTCGGCCGTCGCGTAACGGCTCCTCAGGGCGTCCAGATCCTGCAACTCCTGCGTCAGCGCGAGATGCTCAGGATGGTGTTCGATCGCAGCCAGGTCCGAACGCAATCCTTCGAGTTCTTCGCCGAGTTTCGTGATGTCGCTCTGAGCCGTGGTCTGTCGGGTGAGCATCCGCACCAGATCTTCAGGGTCGACGTCTAATTGCGCCGGCCAGGTGCTGAAATCCGCCAGCTTGCCATCGAGCACGCCGATCTCGTCCAGCACGGGCAACGCCTTTATCCTGGCGTCCAGCCGCGCTTTCGCGGCAAACAGCTCCTTGCGACGTTTGGAAACCTGGGCTTCCTCCAGCAAGGCATCGTCAGCCGCCTTCTTGAGCCCGCGATACTGCGACGCGGAAACATCGAGCTGCCGGATCTGCTTCTCGATCTCGGCATGTTCTTTTTTCAGACCCGCGAGACGCGTCGAGCTCGCCCGCTTGCGGTACAGACCGTCCGCCTCCGCCCGCACACTATCGAGAACATCGGAAAGCTCGCTGATCCCGGCCGCCGCAGAAAACAACAGGCGTCCGATATCCCCCTTGGCCCGGGTGATTTCTTCGCCACCCTTTTCGATCGTCAGGTCGTCCAGGCAAAGAAGGTTCCTGTAGTCTTCCTCGGAGAGGCCGACGAGATGGGCCTGCAGCGCGCTGTTGGGCAATTCCTGGCCATGGGCATCGCGGAGCGACGGATCGCGGGTAGGAAGCCGCGTGAAGGCCGTTTCAGTACCGTCGATATCCAACAGACCAGAAACCCGAAGGTTTTTGCGCTGGTGCAGGAAATCGTAAGGCTCCCGATGGGGGAACCCATACAGAAGTCGGAGATAGCCTTCCATCGTCGTGGTCTTGCCAGCCTCGTTCGGCCCGTAGATGACGTGAAAATCCGGCATGCCTGGATCTGGCCGGGGCCCAAAATCAAATCGCTTGCCGGTAAACCCGCCGAAGAGTTCCAGATCTAGCTTTCGCAGGCGCATCATTCCGAAGCTCCCTTCATCAGGGCAAAGAGATGCTCGGACCCAGCTTCAGCCAGCCCGGATGTCAACGCAGAGAGTGCCACCGCATCGGTCATAAGCTCAGCGCGCCGGGCTGCTGGAAGCTGCGATAGCACCTCGTCGACTTCGGCCTGCGCCTGCGCTGCAAACCCCTCTTCCGCCGCGATCTGCGCCATCAGGCGGCCAAGCTCATCGGTGGCACTGGTATCGCCCCCCGCCGCGGGCGCCTCGAGCGCAAAGCTGAGCTTCTCGACCCAGAGCCGGCCGGTTTCTTCGGCGATTTGTGAGACGGTTTCGGTCCAGATGTCCCGGTCACGCAGGACATGCCAATGCCGTAACGTTCTCCCTGAAAGTGTCAGACGCAAGATCGCATCGTCGTCGGGTCGCAAGCCCCCGATCGGAGCATGGAGGCTTTGCCGGATCCGCTGGCGGATTTCATCATCATTTTCCGCCCCGGACACATCGATGTTATGGCCAAGGAAAGACACTATGGAGGTCGGAATTTCCTCTATGGCAATCTGCCCATCTTCGATCGTTAAGAGCGTGGCGGACTTGGGACCAGCCTCACCAATATCGCGCCCCTGAGGGATACCCGGCATGACGACCCACGGTGCCTCATTGTGCACCTGCCGTTTGTGCACATGGCCGAGCGCCCAGTAATCAAAGCCCAGAGCTACGAGTTCGGCCACCGAACAGGGCGCGTAGTTGTCATGCCCCGCGGCTCCGGCCAGGGACGTATGCAACATTGCAATGTTGATGGCACCTGCAACGGGCGCCCTAAACTTGCCGAGCATGCTTTCGGGTGCGTGTTTGCCGTTGAAGCTTACGCCATGGATCCAGATATCGGTGCCTGCCAACTGCACCTTGCCGCCCCGCCCATCAAACACATGGACGTTGTCAGGGAGAGCGACTTCGCCGGTGATCGGGTTTTCGGCATCGTGATTTCCCTTGATGTAGAACAACGGGATCTCGGCCGCCCGCAGCCTTTCAAGTTGCCCCACCAGAAACGCCGCGGTTTTCGCGCTGCGCTGCGCCCCGTCGTAAAGATCGCCGGCGATAAGAAGGGCTGCGACGCCCTCGGCGAGCGCAGTGTCTATGATCCCGATGAAAGCCGACCGCGTCGCGGATTGGATGTTTGCGCGCAAGGCTTCATCCCGAAGCGCCAGTGACGTCAGTGGCGAGTCGAGATGAACATCGGCAGTGTGCAAAATCTTGATCAAAAATACTCTCCCATAATCTGGTACAAAAGACCGCAGCGCGATGTCAGCTTGGTAATCACCTTCAGCAATTTCTTCCGGCAGCGCAGCACGAATCAAAATGCCACTTTGAGACCAAGTCTATGGAACAAGGGTGTCAAATTTTGACAGGGCAGTTAAGCCGCGTGCATTTGCGAGATCGATCGCACAGGTCCTCTGTCCTGGCACCACACCACTTTCCGTACTGTCACCTGAGCGCCTGAGGAGGTCGGGTTGACCCAACGAAATAACTGGGAATTCATTCGCACGGCGGCAAGTTGCATTTTCCTGTACGGTGACAGCGCAAAGACTCTGGATTGATCCTATCATTGCGCAACATAGAAACTCCGCGGCCTTTGTAGGTTTCTTTAGCCCTCTTGGGGCTGCCCGGGCACTTGGTCACCTTAAAACTCATCCAACGGCCGATTGCGCAGGGACTCTGTCGGCAAACCGAGACGTTCAAGCCGGGCAATGAGTTCTTCGCGCCGCTGGCGCTTGTCGTCGACCTTCGCATCGACAGCCGGCTGGACCTCCAGCATGATGGTGATGGCCCGAAGGAGCGCCGGTACGTCGCCCTTCAGCCCCTTGCGGCAGAGCGCCAGATAGGCCGCCTCCAACCCAGCGAGGGACACGGGCTTCCCCTCGGAGGTCCGAGCCATCACGGGCTCTGACAGGATCGCTGCTGCGTCCCTGAGATGATCCGCGCGGGTCTTGGGGCGGCCCTTCGGATTGCCCGACTGCCCCTTCTGCCACCGACTGGTTTCGGGCGGCTTGCCGCCGAAGCTGTTCACCCCAGGATAGTCCCAGACATTAGTGCGGTAGCGCCCATGACAGCACGGCCCGACGTATCAGTGCGTCCTTCCGGATGCAGCGTCGAGGTGTCGAAGCCCGCATCATCCTCGGTGCCGCCGTGCCAAAGGTCGATCCGGTGTTGGCGAAGAACATACTGACGGCACAAAAGTGGTATGCGGCAATCAAGGCCGGTGCCTCCTTTGGCGACCTCGCAGTTCGCGGGAAGACCACCTCGAGCCGCATCCAGCAGGTGATCGGCCTCGCCTTCCTGGCACCAGATGTTCTCGATCAAGTGGCAGCGGGTAGCCAGCCGATTTCATTCACCACGGAATGGCTCAAGCGAAGGCAACTACCTCAACGGTGGAACGAGAAGGCACGAATTTTTCATGATCTTTGATCATCTCAGGAAGCAAAAAGCCACATATTTAAGAGTATTTGGATTGCGTATGGCTGCATCACCTGATAGCTCGAGCATAGGTCCAGAAAGTGGGCGCGCACAGTTATAGTGCGCAGTGGCCGCACCGGGAGAATGTATTGGACAACGACAAGTCGGAGCTTCGTTGGGGGGTCGTACAGCGCCTCGAGTTCATCGAGTTCCGCTTGTTTTGGGAGGGGCATGTGAACCGCAGCGATTTGATGGAGCAGTTTGGGCTGTCGGTGAACCAAGCGTCCGCCGATCTGAACCGCTATATCGGTCTGGCTCCGGAGAACATGGTCTATGATAAGAGTGCACGGACGTATGTGCGAGGCCCTGAATATGCTGCACAGTTCCTGAAACCCGACGCTAGCCGCTACCTCGCACAGCTTCGGTCTTTGGCTGACGGTCTCATGGACAGCGAGGACACCTGGATTGCCGAGCTACCGGCCTATGATGCAGCGCCGACCCCGGCCCGTGGGGTGGACCCTATCACTTTGCGATCCGTTGTCAGTGCAATCCGCCGCTCTGAAGCAATCGAGGTCAAGTATCAGTCCCTCTCACGCCCTGAGCCTTGCTGGCGTTGGATCGCGCCCCATGCCATCGGGTTCGATGGCTTCCGATGGCACACGCGGGCCCTCTGTAAAACTGATGAGGCCTTCAAGGATTTCCTGCTTTCGCGCATCCTACAGACGCGCGGTGTAAAAGCCTGCGAAACCAAGAAGGCGGCCGATGTGGATTGGCAAGAGCAGGTCACGCTTGAGATTGCCCCTCACCCTGAACTCTCGGAGAACCAGAAGAAAGTTATTGCGCTCGACTATGGGATGCGCGGTGGCCAAGCGAAGATCAAAGTTCGACGCGCGCTCCTCTACTATGCACTGAAGCGTCTCGGGCTCGATACTGATCCAGGCACAAGAAAACCGCACGATCAACAGATCATTTTACTCAACCCAGATGTCACAGGTCTTCAAAATGAATAACGGGTCCGCCCCAAACAACGAGGAGGCGAACCTCCAGATCTACGGGTTTAGCGGCGAAACAGGTGGTGCGCACGCCTCTCGCACAATCATGGTCGACGAGCTCCACAGGCTTTTTGGCGTGATTCAAAACCCTTTTGCTGAACGTGATCAGTACCGAATGGCGATTATTGAAGAAAATGCGCTTGGAAAGAGATCTGCCAAGACACGAATGCTAACATATCGGCACCTCGCTGACCTTTACGGACTTGACCCCAGCTTGATGGTTTTTCGCGGTCTGAGGTTCTTTTGGGAGAGAGAAGTCGACGGTCAAGCTCTGCTTGCACTTCAGTGTGCGTACGCGAGGGATGCCCTTTTAAGATCGTCAGCCCCTTATATTCTCTCGACTCCCGAAGGAACTACCATTTCACGCGAATCAATAGAAAAGCACATTTCAACTGTTTTTCCAAACCGATTCAGCGCGGCGACATTAAAATCAACAGCACAAAATCTAAACTCATCTTGGACTAAAGCTGGGCACCTTTCCGGTCGCGCCGTGAAAATCCGCCGCAGGGCAAATCCAACGCCGGGAAACGCTGCGTATGCTATTTTTCTGGGGTACTTGGCGGGCTTAAGGGGACTTTCACTTTTTGGCAGCCCCTACGCTAAACTTCTAGACTGCAGCGCGGAGCGGTCGCTTGAGTTAGCACAACAAGCGGCACAAAAAGGATGGATTAGCGTCAACCATATCGACGATGTTTTCGAAGTTTCATTCCCAAGTCTTCAAAAACACACTGATAGGGAGCGGCTATGATGAGCCGAGTAAAACGCCTTATTAAATCCTACTCTCAGTTCATCTCGGTACCTTGGCGAGATGACGCCGCGGCGGCGCAGCGGGTAATCTTTTGTGTATATCACGAGACTGAGGAGCGCGCGCTAAGGATCAAAATTGACGAGTTTGAGTTGGCGTCCAGACAAGCCGGGCACGATTGGTACCTTCACGATCTTACGGATACGTTCGCAGAGTGGTTAACGTCACAGCGATATGCAAAATCATATTTCGAAAAACCAGACTTGCTGGCGACAGTATACCCTAAGTACCTTGAGCACCTGGCAAAAGATTTTGAACTCCGAGTATTTGAGCTAACGCCACCGCAGAACTTTGTTGTCGCGATTTCTGGCGTCGGCAGTTTGTTTGGATTTGTAAAAGTCAAAGATGTCGTGGACCGCTTGGCCCCAATGGTTTCTGGCAGGCTCGTAGTATTCTTCCCTGGAAGCTACGAAGACAATAACTACCGGCTTCTCGATGGCTACGATGGCTGGAACTACCTTGCCGTACCCATAACAGCTGACAAAACGTTCTGAGAAAGAGACCCTGAATGCAACTTCGCTCGCTCTACCGGCAAGACCCATCCGCCCGTAAACTCGTCAACGAAGGCGTAGCGAACGTCAATGATGGCACGTCGTCTCTTGCTAGAGATGTTCTGCGCTATGAGCTGGAGACCTTTGTATGCGACGGGCAATATGGCTCCGGCATGGCGCATATTCTTGATACCTATTTGAAAAATATTGACCAGGCGCAGCAACCTGCCGTTTGGGTCAGCGGATTTTACGGGTCAGGTAAATCCCACATGGTGAAGATGCTTCGGGCACTCTGGTTGGACACGAAATTTGATGACGGTGCGACAGCTCGAGGCATAGCAGACCTACCTCAAGAGGTTCGCGATCACTTAAGAGAACTGACGGTTCAGTCACGACGTCATGGTGGCCTTCACGCAGCCTCGGGAACACTCGGAGCTGGCGCCAGCGGTAGTGTTCGCCTTGCCCTTCTTGGAATTGTGTTCAGATCAGTTGGGTTGCCAGAACAATATCCTCTCGCTCGGTTCGTAATGTGGTTGAGGAAAGAGGGAATAGAGGATCAGGTTCGCGCCCACATAGAAGCAGGCGGCTTTGACTGGGAGGAGGAGCTGGCAAATTTCTACGTCGCAGAGGGTCTTCATGCCGCTTTAATTGAAGCCAAACCACAACTTTTTGCTTCATCCAATTCTATGGTTGATGCTCTTCAAAATACTTATCCGAATGTTCAGGATGTATCCAATCAGGAAATGATCTCCGCCATTCGGGCCGCAATTTCACGCGAAAACAAACTTCCTCTTACCCTGGTTGTACTCGACGAAGTGCAGCAGTTTATCGGCACCAGCGGTGACCGAGCAATCGAAGTGCAAGAAATGGTCGAAGCAGTCGTCAAAGACGAAAGCCTTGGCGGCAAACTCACCTTTGTCGGAACCGGTCAGACCGCGGTCACTGGTACGCCCACACTTGCAAAGCTCCAGGGTCGCTTCACTATCCGCATTGAGCTTTCAGACACGGACGTCGATGCTGTGGTGAGGCAAGTTATTCTTGCCAAAAAGACTGAGGCCTCACCCAAGATTGAAGCCATGATGCAGGAAAACTTAGGTGAGATATCAAGGCATCTGAGTGGCACTAGCATTGGTCATCGGCAAGATGACGTTGCTTTCTTTGCGCAGGACTATCCAATCCTTCCAGTCCGTCGGCGCTTCTGGGAAGCTGCCAATCGAGTTCTGGACGCATCAGGCACCGATAGTCAACTTCGCAACCAATTAAGCCTTATTCATAAGGCGATCAGAGAAAGTGCTGATAAAGATGTCGGGTTTTCGGTCCCTGCGGATTTCCTCTATTTTGATGGGGCAGATAAGCTTTTGCAGGCGAGGATCTTGCCGCGAAAGCTGCACGAGAAGACCATGTCTTGGATACACGGCAGCGACAACGAAAAATTGACTGCTCGCGCCTGTGGCATCATATTTTTGATCAACAAAATCGGTAGCAGTAACTCTGAAATTGGGATCAAGGCGACGATTGACACAATCGCAGACCTGTTAGTCGATGATCTTCCAACGGGCTCTTCTGGGCTGCGAAGCAAGCTGCCCAAGCTTCTCGACGCATGCGACCTCATCATGCGAGTTGGCGATGAGTATCGAATCCAGACAGAAGAAAGCTCGGCTTGGAACGACGAGTTCCTTAGTCAGAAAGCTACGCTGGCGAACCAATCCCATCGCATCGAAGCAGAACGCGATGACCTTATTCGGAAAAAATTTGGTGCTCTTGTCGGGCGTGTGTCGCTGCTTCATGGCAACTCAAAAGTAACACGGGATGTAAGCGCGATCTTCGATCCGACGCTTCCGCCTGATGCGAGCAAGCGAACCTACGTATGGATACGCGATGGTTGGGCAACTGACGATAATTCGGTTCGCGCAGACGCTCGTCAGGCAGGCAACCAATCCCCCACGGTATTTGTTTTTATCCCCCGACGCTCTGCAGATGATCTGCGGAACAATATTCTCGAGTTCAAGGCGGCTAGTGCAACTCTTGATAAGCGTGGCGCTCCAGATACCCCAGAAGGCAAGGAAGCGCGCGGTGCAATGGAGACCATTCGTCAGGTTGCCGAAGCGAAAATCAACGAATTGATCTTGGAGGCCATGTCCGGCGCCCGCGTGTTCCAAGGGGGGGGCAATGAGCTGACCGGGAATGGGCTACAGGCAACAGTTACTGAAGCCGCTGAAAATTCACTCACCAGGCTCTACCCCCAGTTTCCGGTCGCAGACAATACCGGCTGGTCCAAGGTCTATGACAATGCCCACAAGGGAGCGCCGGACGCCCTGAAAGCAGTCGGTCATGAAGGGGAACCTGAAAAGAATGCAGTCTGTAAAGCCGTCCTATCGTTCATCGCTGGAGGAAAGAAAGGCACGGACATTCGCGATCATTTTGAGGGTCCTCCATTTGGCTGGTCACGGGACGCGGTCGATGGCGCATTGCTTGCTCTTCTTGTTTCGGGGTTGATCAGAGCAGAGGATGAACAACACCGCGCTTGCGATGCGAAAAAGTTGGAGCGCAAATCGATTGGCAAGGCGTCATTTATTGTCGAAGCCACGACTATCTCGACACCTCAGCGCATTCAAATTCGAAAAGTTCTTCAGAAGGTCGGCCTTACTGCGAAACAAGGCGAGGAACTTTCGTCAGTTCCCCAGTTTGTTCAAACTGTCACGGACCTCGCTAATCGCGCAGGAGGTGACGCTCCAAAACCGAAGACGCCCGAACTCTCGTTGATCGATGATATCAGACGTGCCTCCGGCAACGAGCAGCTCTTGTCCATCTATAACAGCAGAGACGAGCTCACATCCTCAATCGATGCCTGGACACTCCAGGCCAACGAAATCGACACCCGCTGGCCCAGCTGGGAGACCCTGCGACGACTTGCAGAAAGGGCCAATGGCCTGACTGATGCTGATGTTCTGCGCACTCAAGTTCAGGCAATCGAGGATCAGCGCCAATTGTTGGCAGATCCGGATCCCATGAAACCGCTGATCGCGAGCTTCACGCAGATGCTGCGTGACGAACTTAATCGTCTCGTGGAGGCTTACAAACAGCAGCATGATGCTGGAATGGCCAAGCTAAAGGCCGACGACAACTGGCAGAAACTTCAGCCGGAACAACGCAACCGTCTTCTCGCGGAACAGAAACTCACCAACAGTGACATGCCGGAAGTGAAGGTCGGCAGCTCTGCTGAAGTTCTTCAGACGCTTCAGACTTTGACTTTGTCCGCGTTCGAAGACCGTGTGAAGTCGCTCTCATCCAGGTTCAATGAGGTTCAGACCCAGGCGGCGGAAATGATGGAGCCGACGGCCAAGACCATCCACCTGCCCAGCCGCACGCTGAAGTCCGAGGCGGACCTCGAAGCCTGGCTCGACGAAGCCCGCAAAGACCTTGCCGCAGCCCTTGCTCAGGGCCCCGTGATTATTCGATAGGACGCCCGCATGCAGCCGCTTGAAAAGACCCTCAGAAATCAACTGGAGCGAACCGTTAAAGCGGCGCGGACGGTGGCAGAAGACGCTGCCGAGGCGGCGCTACAGCAGTTGGGCGTGGGCGAAGCATCCGCTTTCCCGCACCTGTCGGAAGACGAACGCGACCTTCGGCGGCGTTTGCGCATTCACGGGCGTCAGCTGGGCGACAGACGCCATACCGAACGCCAGACGCAGGAGCTCGACCGGCTGATCGAAGAAGTCGGGTATGAGCATTGGCACCGAATGCTCTTTGCCCGCTTCCTGGCCGAGAACAACTTGCTCATGTATCCAGACCCCAGCGGGCCGGTCGCCGTCTCTCTCGAGGAATGCGAAGACCTTGCGCCCGATGAAGGGGCGGCCAACGGATGGGAGCTGGCGGCGCAGTACGCGGCCCGGATGCTGCCGCAGATTTTCCGGTTAGACTCCCCTGTGTTCCAGCTGTCTCTGCCGCCGGAGTATCAGCAACGGCTGGAAAAACATGTCGAAAGCCTGCCGACCGAGGTCTTCACAGCGTCGGACTCGCTCGGCTGGGTCTACCAGTTCTGGCAGGCGGATAACAAAGAGCGGATTAACAAATCCGAGGTGAAGATCGGCGCGCGGGAACTGCCCGCTGTCACACAGTTGTTCACCGAACCCTATATGGTCAGCTTCCTGCTGGACAATGCTTTGGGGGCCTGGTGGGCCGCCCGCCGGTTGACAGAGCAGGACCTGAAAACCGCGACCAGCGAAGAGGAATTGCGGCGCAAGGCATCGATCCCCGGCGTGCCGCTCGATTACCTGCGCTTTGTCCAAGACGAGGACGGTACCTGGGCCCCGGCGGCCGGAACCTTTGATGGGTGGCCGGAACAGCTGAAAGACCTCACCACGCTCGACCCCTGCTGCGGATCGGGGCACTTCCTTGTGTCGATCTTCCTGATGCTTGTGCCGATGCGCATGGAGCGGGATGGCCTGAGCGCGCGGGGCGCGGTGGATGCCGTGCTGCGCGAGAACATCCATGGGTTGGAGATCGATCAGCGGTGCGTGGAACTTGCAGCATTTGCGCTGGCGCTGACCGCGTGGAAATACCCCGGCGCGGGCGGCTACCGGGCGCTGCCGGAATTGAACCTCGCCTGCTCCGGCCTGTCCGTCAGCGTGGCCAAGGAGGAATGGAAACAGCTTGGCCTTGGCAAGCGCAACCTGACCATCGCGCTGGACTGGATGCACGACACTTTTCGTGATGCGCCGGTGCTTGGAAGCTTGTTGAATCCTGCAAAATCGGCAGCGGCCAAAATTGTTAACTGGGAAGAGCTTTCGACCTCACTGGACCAAGCGCTACGGCAAGAACATACACTCGAACAAATGGAAGCCGCTGTCGTAGCACAGGGTTTGTCAAAAGCTGCGCTTCAGCTTGCTGCCAAGTACACTTGGGTCGTCACCAATGTCCCCTATCTAGGGCGCGGCAAACAAACTCAAAAGCTGATGGATTATTGCGACAGAAGATACCCTGACGCAAAAAATGACCTTGCAACGGTATTCCTTGATCGGTGCTTGGAATATGCTGAAGATCGCGGAATTGTTAGTGTTGTGATGCCTCAAAACTGGCTGTTTCTTCCTCGATATCGAACCTTTCGAGAAAACAAGTTGAGGCACGATGAATGGAACCTCTTGGCACGACTTGGTGCCGGAGCCTTCGAGACCATAAGCGGTGAGGTAGTGAAGGCTATATTGCTGACGCTCACCAATGATAAAGAAAGTCGAAGAGATAATTTTGGAGAAAACTCCGTGGATAATGTTATCCATGGGGTAGATGTTGCTGACCCAAAGTCAGTCACCGATAAGGCGATTGCATTGGCCGAAGTCGATATCCGTTCTGTTTCCCAAAACAAACAACTGTTAAACCCGGATGCTCGCATCACCCTTGAAGACACCGATGACTTACCCTTGCTGGCAGACCGGAGCTCGAGCATAGAGGGCTTATCTACCGGTGACAATCCCAGGTTCATTCAGAATTTCTGGGAGTCTCCAAAGCTAGACGAGAATTGGGAATGCTTTATTCAGAATGCAAAAGAAACGAGCTTCTATACAGGGCGCTCTGATGTTCTGAGATGGTCGCAAGGCGAGCTCAAGAAGTTTCCCAGCGCTCACAACTTCCCATCAGAAATCATGAACGGTAAGCCAATACTTGGTCAGTTCGGCCTCCGTGTTACTCAGATGTCTGACCTCCCAGCAACAATCTACTCGGGTGAAATATTCGGGAAAAGCGCGGCAGCAGTTGTCCCACATAATCAAGATGAACTAGCCGCATTTTGGTGCTTCGTCTCGGATGAAAACTACAAGAATGAAGTTAGGCGCATAGACCAGAAGGTTTACGTGTCTTGCGGAACCATGGTGAAAGTCCCGTTCGACCTTGAATACTGGACAAGGGTTGCAGAGGATCGTTTTCCGAACGGTCTTCCAGAACCTTACACGGACGATCCGACCCAATGGGTCTTCCACGGCCATCCGTGCGGCTCCGTCATTTGGGACGAAGACACCAAATGGACCGCCAAAGGCGAGCTCCGCACCGATGACACAGTGCTTCAGGTCGCAGTCGCCCGCCTGCTCGGCTATCGCTGGCCAGCCGAACTCGATCCAGACATGGAACTGGCTGACGAACAACGTGCCTGGGTGGACCGCTGTTCCGCCCTGCTGCCCCACGCGGATCACGACGGCATTGTCTGCATCCCGCCAATCCGTGGCGAAGCCAAAGCCGAAGACCGCCTGCTGAACCTACTCGCCGCCGCCTATGGCGATGCCTGGAAGAGCAGCACGCTGCCGCAGCTGCTGGCCAGCGCAGGACATGCAGGCAAATCGCTCGACACATGGTTGCGCGACAAGTTCTTCACGCAGCACTGCAAGCTGTTCCAGCACCGCCCCTTCATCTGGCACATCTGGGACGGCCTGAAAGACGGCTTTGCCGCGCTGGTTAACTACCACAAGCTGGATGGCAAGACGCTCGAGACGCTGATCTACACCTATCTCGGCGACTGGATGAAAACCCAACGCGACGACATCGCCCGCGGTGTAGACGGCGCACAGGAAAAGCTCGCCGCCGCCGAAGCGCTGAAGAAAAAGCTGGAACTGATCCTGGAGGGGGAAGCTCCCCACGACATCTTCGTGCGTTGGAAGCCGCTGGAGGAGCAGCCCATCGGCTGGGACCCAGATCTGAACGATGGCGTGCGTCTGAACATCCGTCCCTTCATGACCGTCGGCGATGTGTCCAAACGAGATGCAGGCGTCCTGCGCGACAAACCCAACATCAAATGGACCAAGGATCGCGGCAAGGATGTCGCCTCCGCCCCATGGTTCGATACGTTTAGTGGCGACCGCATCAACGATCATCATCTGAGCTTGGCCGAGAAGAAAGCCGCGCGGGAGGCTGCCAAGTGAAGGTGATTGACCGCTTGCAAAACGCTGTCCGTGCTGCGGCGGCCTACAACCCGGAAGTGCAGGTCAAACCCGCCTGCATCCTCTGGCCCGATCCGGACCGGCAGTGGGAGGCGGTTGTTCCGCAGCTTCAGGATGCCCTGCCGGAAATGGTGGTGCTGGGCAACTACGCCCCGGAAAGGCGCACGGGCCCTGCGATCTGGCTGCGCTGCGCCATCGCGGGAACCCTGGACGGTATCGAGTTCCCGGTTGGCAGCGTCCCGATCCTGTACCTGCCCGGTGTGGCGCGAACCGACCTGCGTGCCGTGAACGAATGCCCCGACGCCCTCAAACCCCTTGCCGAACTGCAATATCGCGGCACGATCTGGTCACAGGTCAGCGCCAAGGACTGGACCGTTCTGGCGTTTCTGAAGTCTGCGCAGGGAGGCCTCGGCCTCGAAGTGACTGCGGACGGCGATACCCGTGCCGCCATGATCACCGCACTGAACGAAGTTCTGGAACAGGATGTGTCCGCGCTTGAAGGAAAAAGGCTGGACCGGGATTTCTTCAACGGCCTGTTGACCAGCGGTGATCTGACGCGTGATGTGCTGACTTGGATCGATCAGGGAGACGCCTACGCTGAACGCATCGGTCCGGCGGCTTGGGGAGCGTTCAGCGATATCTGCGTCTCACAGCTCGGCCTCGACCCCAGGACCGCTGGCGTTCTGACAGGTGCTGAAAAGCTTGCGGGGCGCGAGGGACAATGGGGCGCTGTCTGGGAGCGGTTCTGCGAAGCCCCGCAGAGATACCCGAACATCCCCGATACGCTTCGCAAATGCCAAATGCCTTCCTTCGATCTTTTGAGCGACATTTCAACAAAGGGTGCATGGCCGCAATGGAACGATGCCGAAGAAGAGGCGCTCCGCCAGAAGCTACTGAAGCTCGAGGCGGTAACGGATGCAGACGCTCGATCAACTGTGCTGGAACTCGAAGCAGCACATGCGGACAGACGGGATCTGGTCTGGGCTGAAATGGGGCAAGCGCCGCTTGCCAAGGCGCTCAAGCATCTTGCTGTTCTGGCTGAAATCACGAAGCAATCCCTGGCTGGCGGCACGCTGGATGATGTTGAAAGCAGCTACACCAAAGGAGGCTGGAAGGCAGACGATGCAGTACTGTCCGCGTTACAGGAAGCCAATACGGACGCTAATGCCGCGTCAGTGATTGCCGCGCTACGGTCGATCTACTTGCCTTGGGCAGAAGCGTCCGCGCGCCATGTTCAGAAACTAGTTGAAAGTGAGGGCTATCCTGGCGGCTCAATTGCGTCAAAACCCAAAACCAACCAGATGAACTCCGAATGCATACTATTCGTTGATGGGTTGCGGTTTGACCTAGGGAAACGGCTGTCAACCAAGCTAGAAAGCGCCGGACTGGAGGTAATTGAAACCCCAGCGTGGTCGGCTTTGCCAAGCGTTACCTCGACAGCAAAACCTGCAGTGTCACCGGTGTTGCATGAGATCGCAGGACGCGACCAGAGTGAAGAATTCGATCCCTCCGTCGCCGCATCCGGGCAGTCTCTCAGAGGCGGTTATCATTTCAAGAAACTGATAACCGATGCGGGATATCAAATACTGACTCGAAGTGAAGTTGGCGATCCATCTGGAACAGCTTGGACGGAGTTGGGTGACATTGACCACGAAGGTCACGAGCGTGGTTGGAAACTGGCTCGCCACCTCGACGTATTGATTTCGGAGGTGGGAAACCGCATCGTCCAACTCCTAGAAGGCGGGTGGAAGAGCGTACGAATTGTCACCGACCACGGGTGGCTCATAATGCCAGGAGGGTTGCCCAAAACCGAACTGCCAACTGCATTGTCAGTGAACAAATGGGGTCGTTGCGCAGCAATAAAGCCTGGAGCGAAGACAGATATCCCCCTGTTCGCATGGTTTTGGAACTCTTCCCATTACTTCGCCCTTGCCAATGGCATTGCCTGTTTCCGCTCTGGGCAGGAATACACTCACGGAGGATTGAGTCTCCAAGAATGCCTAACCCTTCACCTGCAAGTGAAGCCGTCATCGAGCGTTCTCGCTACAACCGTGGAAATCTCAGATGTCGTTTGGAAGGGACTGCGCTGCACAGCTGTGCTCGCTGTTCCCAATGAGACTCTAACGCTTGATATTCGCCAGCAGCCTGCCAGCCCGAGCAGCACCGTCGTCGTAAAACCAAAGCCTTTTTCAGCTTCAGGGTCAGCATCCGTCGTAGTCGACAACGAGGACCTTGAAGGGACCGGGGCCACACTGGTCATTATCAACGAAAACGGTGCAACTGTCGGTCAAGTATCAATAAACATTGGCGGAGTTGGGGCATGATCGAACTTGACGACATTGATCGAAAGGCGGCAGCCAACCTCGATGGTTACCTCGTTCGAAAGGACCTGGTCCGAACCTTCAGCCGACAGTATCCGGTTCCGACTTACGTGGTGGAGTTCTTGCTGGGCAGATATTGCGCCAGCATTGATCCAGAAGAAATCGAAGAAGGCCTAGAAATTGTTGAGCGACAGTTGAAATCGCGAACGGTTCGTGCCGGTGAAGAGGAGCTTTTCAAGGCTCGGGCCCGTGAAGAAGGCAGCGTTAAAATAATTGATATCATCACCGCTAGGCTCGACGCTAAAACAGACTCCTATGTCGCATCACTGCCAAGCTTGAGACTGACAGACGTCCGGATTAATCCTGAGCAAATTCAGGAACATGAGCGAATGCTGACCGGAGGGTTCTACGCCGAGGTCACCCTTAATTATGACGCCTCAATCGCACAGGAAAGTAAGGGACGTCCCTTCGGGATTGCGGCGCTACGGGAAATTCAGCTCTCCAAGCGTGACGTACTTGGCGACCTAACGAAAGCGCGCCAGAGCTTTAGTACGGCAGAGTGGAAAGACTTCCTGCTGCGTTCAATTGGCCTGGAGCCTAGCGACCTCACGGTTCGCCAAAGGGATGCTATAATGCTGCGAATGGTGCCATTCGTTGAGCGAAACTATAACATGGTCGAGCTTGGCCCAAGAGGCACCGGGAAAAGTCACCTATTTCAACAGATCTCACCATATGCGCACTTGATTTCAGGTGGAAAAGCCACTGTAGCCAAAATGTTCGTTAACAATTCCAATGGGCAACGTGGCCTTGTTTGCCAGTACGATGTTGTCTGTTTCGACGAAGTCTCAGGAGTATCGTTCGATCAGAAAGACGGCGTCAATATTATGAAAGGCTACATGGAGTCAGGCGAGTTTAGCAGAGGTAAAGAAAGCATTCGCGCGGACGGAAGCATCGTGCTGGTCGGGAATTTCGATGTCGATGTTGAGCATCAACAACGCATCGGTCACCTCTTTGGTCCGATGCCTCCAGAGATGCGAGACGACACAGCCTTCATGGATCGGATCCATGCTTTCTTGCCCGGTTGGGAGGTGCCCAAAATTAGCAAGGAACTACTGACTTCACATTTTGGCCTGGTGAGCGACTTCCTCTCGGAATGCTGGAGCCAGCTACGTAACGAAAGTCGCGTTGGCTTGCTTCAGGGAAGAGTCTATTTTGGCGGAGCCTTGTCGGGGCGCGACACAAATGCCGTAAACAAGACGGCAAGCGGCCTCCTTAAGCTTCTTTATCCGACCGCCGATAACGTGAGTGACGAGGATATCGAGTGGGCTGTGCGGATTGCGCTTGAAGCGCGTCGCCGTGTAAAAGAGCAGCAGAAGCGCGTGGGTGCAGCGGAATTCCGAAACACCCACTTCAGTTATACAATGGGCGACGACGGTGTGGAGAAATTCGTCTCAACACCTGAGCTACAGAATGACAATAGTATCGCAGGTGATCCCCTCGAACCCGGCCAAGTTTGGACAATTGGGCCGGGAGGCGAAGGTGAACACCCGGGGTTGTTCCGAATAGAAGTCAATGAAGGCCCAGGCTCTGGAGTGCGGATTCTCAACAAACCGGTCCCCGCAGCCTTCAAGGAGAGCATCGGTTATGCCGAACAAAACCTGTATGCGCGTGCGGCTCAGCTAGTTGGAGACAAGGATCCACGTCATCACGAGTTCTCAGTTCAGCTTAGGGCCTTTGACGCAGCGAAGACTGGCTCAAAAACAGGCGTTGCGGCGCTAGTGGCTATGTGCACCGCGCTTTTGAAGAAAACTACGCGTGGTGGACTTGTAATTGTCGGTGAGGTCAATCTCGGCGGATCGATCGAAACCCTTCACAACCCTGTGGAGATGGTGGAGATCGCGGTGGAAAAGGGAGCGACGGCAGTATTGATGCCGGTTGCATGCAGGCGTCAGCTGTTCGACTTGTCTGACGACATGGCAACCAAGGTTGATATTCAGTTTTTTTCAGACGCCCGTGACGCCCTTCTAAAAGCGATTTCCGAGACGCCATAATCAAACACTCATCCCGACCTGCCTTAACTGTGAGGCAAGGCAAGGCATTCGCCAGCTTCGAAATCGACCAAAGTCAAGTCCGGCGTAACCGGTGTTGCGATCACACGTTGCCGGGATAATTTCAGGGCAGCAGGTCATCGACCTGGCTGTGCATGTGGCCGGTCGCGATAGCGCTCAGGGTAGCGGCCAACCAGGCGTGGGGATCGACAACGTTGAGCTTGCAGGTTTCGATCAGCGAGGCGATGACAGCCCAGTTTTCCGCCCCGGCATCGTGGCCGGCGAAGAGGGCGTTCTTCCGGTTCAACGCGATGGGGCGGATGGTCCGCTCGACGGTGTTGTTATCTAGTCGGGTCTGAACAACGCCCAACGCTCTGAATTTATGTGAGAAATGTCTTATTTTGTTGGCTTTGGCCTGCAGGGT
>NZ_JAWHTD010000021.1:0-66570 GCF_032586235.1 Aestuariicoccus sp. MJ-SS9 | reverse complement strand
CGTGGACGAACCGAAACCCCTCCAACTCAAGAAACAAGGGAAGCGACTTCATCCAGGCGATCGCCTCGGCGGTCGCGTTGGCGCCGATCGGAAATTCTTCGAGAAACGACGCGTGCTGATTGATGTTCTTCGAAGAATGGGGACGGAGCGGGAGACCGGTTTCGGGGTCGTCAGTATGAAAATGGATCGCGTTGAGTTCGTGATTGCCCATGATGGCATGGGCAGTACCGGCATCAATCATCCGTCGAACGACGTCGATTACCGCAGCGTTCTGCGGGCCTCTATCGATGAAGTCACCTAGGAAAACGACTTGCCGTCGAGGATCGTCGTGCCGCCAAGCGCCCCGGCGCTCGCAGTATCCGAGTGACGCCAGGCGCGACGTCAGTTTCTCGGCTTGTCCGTGGATATCGGGAATTATGTCAAACATTGACTCTCCATCTCTGTGTTTCTTCGCTAGCGTAGCCGTCAACCAAGCTCTTTGCTTGCAAGTGTTGAAACGAGGCGCCGGTGAATTTTTTTGCGCTCTGACGGACGGAAAACACGACAGGTGTCGACCGGTGGCCGTTCAAGATCCGTCCGATCCTGAAGCGTCTGATGACATGAAGTCGAAAGGTCGACGCAGGAAACACTGATCTTGCGATCTACTCCGACTTCTGCAGGCGGGAGCGACAGAAGGCATACGACGTCAACGATCCTTCCCGGTAGAGGCATATCGCTGCCGTCATGCCTCTAGCGCGACCTCCACGTTTGGTGGTGCCGTTTCCTGTCCAAGACTTATCGGTTGGGATTTGCGAGGGTGACTGACCTCTGCGTTTACAACGTAGTAATACGTGGCACGTAATACAAGTCTTTGTTGGAGGGCTGGCGTGGAAGACAAACCGATTTCAATAAGACTCGGCGCGAGACGTCTGGATGCACTGGAACGATATCTTCGGGCGCACCCCGACGAAACGCGTAACGGGGTCATCGCGGGCGCTGTCGAGCAATATCTCAAAGAGACCGGTTTTTGGGACGATGAGCTACCACCAGGCAGCCATCTCGACCACCCCGACGATCGCCGCCGCCCAACCCTTTCTGAGCGGGTCAGGCGCCTGGAAGAGCGCGTCGACAAGCTGGTATCGGGCACACCGAGGGAGAGCTGACCGGCGGGCGTAGTGCATGAAGTGCTTGTCGGCCTGGCATAGCGCGGGTGGCCAAAATTTGATCGAGAGCGTACTATGACCGCTGTAAGGCCAACTGGCAGGTTCAGCGATGCGCGCCACCGAAAAGGTCCCCGTTGTGCCGGAAATCCTGCGGCAACATGTGGAAGGCGCTGCTTTTCTATGGGAGCAGCGCGCACGAATGTTTTATGATCCGGCGATGGATGAACGGCAGATTGGACGCACGGATTTTCGGATTTCGGCCCATCTCGATGCTTGCCTCGCCAGCGGTTCCAAAGCTTTGGAAGAGGCCGAACGTCGGTTCGACGATTTTCAGGATGCCGGAGAGACGTTTTCATGGCTGGCGACTTCGGTGCTGGGCCATGCAGCCGGCCTTGACCATGTCCTCGAGCGGATCGCACAGGCGGAGCTTGACGCTTTGCGCGGAGCGTCCGGCGCGATCGCATGGGTCGGCTCGGACGCGTTGAAACCATACGTTTCGCACTGGGCGAAATCCACTGTGCCTTTCAAACGCTGGCTCGCGTTGACGGCCTTTTCCGCATATCGCGTCAATCCCGGCGCGCTCATGGACCGATACCTGGATGATCCCGTCGACCAGGTGCGTGCACGCGCGTTGAGGCTTGTGGGCGAAATCGGGTTGTCGGAGCGGATGAATGACCTGCGCGCAATGCTTGACGGGCCAGAGGACTTTGGCATCCGATACTTTTCGGCCCGAAGTCTCGCCCTGTTGGGCGACAGGGAAGCAGCACGTCCCGTGTTGCAGGACATTGCATCGGGAGACTCGGAATACGCCGATGCGGCGCTTGAGCTGGTCATCCTTGTCATGCCGCTGGCGGACCTGCTTCCCTGGATGGGAACGCTGATCCAAAAGCCGGATCGACGGGACGCGGCGATCGAGATCGCAGGGGCCATTCGGCATCCCTCCATTCTGGACTGGTTGCTGAACAAGGCCAAGGTCCCGGACTGCGCGGCGGCGGTAACGCGCGCCCTGCGCAATGCCTTGCCGTTCAATCTGGATCACACCGACGTATTGGAAAGCGAGACGGACTTGCTTCCGGAAGGATTGTAACCGGTGTTTTTTCCCCACCTTCCTGCGCCCGGCCTAATCTGAGATCGGCTCCTTCAGGGTCAAATGGGAAGGAGTTTCTCCATGGATGCTACATTGGAGGTTCTCACGGTTGGTGGAGGCCGTCGGCGAAACCTGTCAACGGCCGACCTGGTGGTCGACCAGAACGAGCGCGGTGTTGTCTTCGGTCATGGGTTCGGGATTGATGTAGGTCATTTGGATTTCCTTTTTGTCTAGAGTGGGTTGGTTGGGGTTGCGGTTCAGGGTGAAAGTGGGGGCTCAGTCGACAGAGCCCAGTTCGCCAGCCGCGTGGGCGGCGATGACGGCCTCCAGTTGCTCGGCGTCGCGCATCGCGAACGGGCCCTTTTGCACGAAGGGTTCGCGCAAGGGCGCACCGCCCAGCAGCACGGCCTGGCCGCCTTCGTCGCTGAGCAAGCGGAACTCCTTGCCGCCGTGGGTGGCCAATGCGGTATCGCCGCTCACCCGGTGGCGGGTTCCGTCGATTTCGACCTCGACCTCGCCACGGATCAGATGCAGCCACGTTGCATCCCCGGGATCGGGGCGATGGGTGAAGCGGCCGCCCGCCTGCAATGCGATATCGAGGATGGTGAGGGGCAGGGCGGGCGGTGTCGCGCCAATTACGCCATTGCTTTTGCCGGTCATCACCCGAACCCGATGGCCGGGGCCGTCGATCACCGGCATCTCGGTGGCCGCGACATGGCGTGCAGTGGGCGCGTCCAGCTTCTGGGCGGCGGGCAGGTTGACGAAGATCTGCAGCGCATGGGTGCGCGACCCGGGGGTGGGCGCCTCGTCGTGCACCGCGCCGCGGGCGGCCTTCAGCCAGTAAAGATCGCCCGGCGCCAGCGCGATGTCGTTGCCCAGCGAGTCCCTGTTGCGGAAGCTGCCGGTGCTGTCTTCGAAGAGCACGCTCACCGCCGAGATCCCGGCATGGGCATGGGGCGCGAAGGTCGGCGCGGTCATGGTGAAGTGATCGACCATGATCAGTGGGTCCATCAGCCCGTCAAGCTGTCGGTGGATGAAGCTGAGCGCTTCGAAACCCGTGCCGCGGGTCATCTTTTCGCCTTGCTGCACCGCGGTAACCGCGGCGCTGGGGTTATGGTTTCGAATTGTGTGTTGCATGGTCATGTTCGCCTCCTGTGCTGAAAACGAACCTAATTTCGGGACGCTTTGCAGGAAATCCGTTGATTTCAGAACCCTTCGTTCTGTATTTGGAACGGTAACCGCAAGGGAGATTCCAGGCCCATGGACCTCAATCAAGCCTACTACCTCGTGCATGTCGTCGAGAAACAAGGGTTCTCGGCCGCCGCGCGAACGCTGGGGATTCCCAAATCGAGGATCAGCCGTCAGGTGAAAAACCTCGAAGAGGACCTTGGCACGCGGCTCTTGAACCGGGATCCGAGACACATGTCGCTGACCGAGGCGGGCGAGGCCTATTATCGCCATGCCAGGATGGCGCTGGAATGCATGGTGGCCGCCGAGGCGGCGGTGCGCAAAGACAAGGACAGGCTTGAGGGCACCGTAACCCTGTCTTGTTCGGTCGGGGTCGCGCAGTTCGCGCTCAGCCGGATCCTGCCGCATTTCCTGGCCGAGAACCCGCGTGTCGTTCTGCGCCTTCAGGCCTCCAACGACTTTGCCGACATGATCGGCGACGGTATCGACCTGGCCATTCGGGGACATGTCAAGTTGCTGCCCGACTCGGGGCTGATCCAACGGCGCATCACCGATGTGCCCTGGCACTTGTTCACCTCGCCGGGGCTGGCGCAAAAGATCGGTGTCTCCGCGTCACCCACCGACCTCGACGGCCAGCCTGGGCTCGCGCTTGGCTGGCGGCCCGGGGGCAGTTCCTGGTCGTTGCAGGGGCCCGGCGGGCGCAGCGCGGCGGTTCCTTTCGCCGCACGGATGCGCAGCGATGACATGGTCACCTTGAAACAGGCGGCCGCAGAGGGGCTCGGCGTGGTGGCCCTGCCGGCCTATGTCTGCGCGGAAAATGTCGCCGCAGGGCGGCTGACCCGCCTCTTGCCGGAATGGACCGCAGGCTTGCCCGAGATCAGCCTTCTGATGCACGAGCGCAGAGGTAACCCGCCACAGGTCGACGCCCTAGCCGTCCGTCTGCGCCGCGACCTGCCGGAGGTCATGAACGCTGGCGGCTTATAGCGCGCTGGTCGCTCAGGATTCCGCGACCGAGCCCGGTGCTTTGACCGCGGCCTCGGCCGGCTGGTCAATTTCGGTGTCGAGCAGACCCTCGCGCGACAAGAGAACCGCGACGGGGCGCAGTCGTGGGATCTGCGAGCAGACGATCATGACCGAGACCATGATCGGCACCGCCAGGAACATGCCCGGCACGCCCCAGACCGCCGCCCAAAACGCCAGAGACGCGATGATCCCGAACGACGACAGCCGCAGCGTCTTGCCCAGCAGAATGGGGTCGAGCACCTGTCCGATCACGAACTGGATGGCGCCGACGATGGCCAGCACCGCCGTCGTCGTCAGGGTGTCGGCGGTCTGAACGTAGGCGACAAGCGCAATCGCCAGTGTCGCGGCAATCGAGCCCACGTTCGGGATAAAGTTCAGCACAAAGGTCAGCACGCCCATCGCGAAGGCCAGCTCGAGCCCGAACAGCACCATTACCGCATAGGCCAGAACGCCCGTAAGCAGGCTGACCAGGGTCTTGACCACCAGATACCGGTTCACCCGGTGCATGATCGACGAAACGACCCGCGCCGCCCGCTCGGCCTTTTGCGCGTCGCCGCCCAGAAGGCTGGTCAGCTTGCGCGAGAACCACAGCCGTTCGAGAAACAGAAACCCCACGAACAGGGTGACCAGCACCGCCCCCGAGGCGATGTTCCCGGCTTGCCCGGCCATGGTGCTCAGCCAGGGGCCGATCCGGACGCCCTGCAGCCAGTCGAGAACGGCGGCTTCGACCTCTTCGCCCATCCAGCCGAACAGCTCGGCCACCGCGCGCTGACCCGGTTCGGCATATTGCATGATGGTCTGCACCACCGTGTTCGCCTGCGCCAGGATGATCGCCGAGATCGAGATCAGCACCGACGCGATCAACAGGACCGCCAGCGCCGAGGCGAGACCGATGGAAAACCGCGCCTCGCCGATGCGCAGGCGCTGGAAATACCCGATCGCGTCTGCGGTCAGCGAAAACAGCATGATCGCGATGGCGAGCGAGATCAGCAGGAACTTGGCCTGAACGAGCAGGAACAGGATCACGGCGAAGGAAATGATGCCCAGGAACCAGACTTGCATGCGGTGCGGTTCGGGCCGGTCGTTCCTGTTGTCGGCATCTGGGGCAGTCGGTGTTTTCATGTACGCCTGTCAGCAATTCGTCCTTGTCGCGAGGCCCGGCAAACGGATTCGACCCGGCCCCGGCGTTAACTTAACGCCGGACGCGGGGATGCGCCAACCTGGCGTTCCGCGCGGGGCGCCGAAATCGCGGGAAAGCCACGGTTTCGGGTGGCGCGGGGTTAGGTGGGCGCGTCGGCGGGGCGGGCGTGGCGCCTGTTTGCGTGCGGGACGGTAATTTGCTTGCCTCTGCCCGGGGATGTGGCACATCCTTGCGGTGCGGCCCAGGCGAGGGGACCCGCGCCACCCAGCAGAAAGGACGCAGAGGATGCAGTACGAGCGCCCCAATTCGATGCAGGACGCGACAAGCCTGTTGGCGGACGCAGGCGGCAAGGCCTTCGTCCTGGCAGGCGGAACCGATCTTTTGGTCCGCATGAGGGGCGACGCCTTCGAGGCGGATCTGGTGGTTGACATCAAATCCATCGACGGGCTGAAAGAGATCCGCGAATCCGCCGAGGGCTTCCGGATCGGGGCTGCGGTCAGCTGCGCCGAACTTGGCCGCCACGATGCGCTGCGCGGCGCCTGGCCGGGCGTCGTAGAGGCGGCCAATCTGATCGGCTCGGCCCAGGTCCAGAGCCGCTGCACCATGACCGGCAACCTTTGCAACGCTTCCCCGGCGGCCGACAGCGTCCCCGCTTTGGTGGCCGCTGGCGCCAGGGCAGTCATCGCCGGGCCGGACGGCACGCGCACGATCCCGGTCGAGGAAGTTCCGGTCGCGCCCGGAAAGACCTCGCTGGGCAAGGCAGAGATCATCGAGGCGATCCTGCTCGACAATCGCCCCCCTCGATCCGGCGACGCCTATCTGCGGTTCATTCCGCGCACCGAGATGGACATCGCCGTGGTCAGCGCGGGGGTCAACGTGACACTCGACGAGGAGGGCGCGGTCGCCTCGGCGCGCGTCGCCCTCGGGGCGGTGGCCCCGACGGTGGTTCTGGTAGACGCGGCCGCAGAGGCCATCGTTGGAACGCGGCTCGACGACGCCGCCCTTGACCGGCTGGCAGAGGCCTGCACCGCCGCCTGCCGCCCCATCGACGACAAACGCGGCACGGTCGCCTTCCGGCAGAAGGTGTCGGGGGTCCTGGCCCGGCGCGCCGCCCGCATCGCGTATGAACGCGCAGGAGGAAAATGATGTCTGCAATAGCGGTTTCGACCACGATCAACGGCGATGATGTGGAATACCTCTGCCACGCCGAAGAGATGCTTCTGGACGTTCTGCGCAATCGTCTGGGGTTGACCGGCGCCAAGGAAGGCTGCGGCACCGGCGATTGCGGCGCGTGCAGCGTTCTGCTGGACGGCCGTCTGGTGTGTTCCTGCCTGGTGCTCGGCGCCGAGGCCGAGGGGGCCAACATCGAGACGGTCGAAGGCATGGCCGTTGGCGACCGCCTGCATCCGTTGCAAACCAAGTTCATCGAACATGCGGCGTTGCAATGCGGGGTGTGCACTCCCGGCCTCTTGATCGCGGCAAAGGCGCTTTTGGCGCAGAACCCCGATCCGACCGAGGAAGAAATCCGCTTCGGGCTGGCTGGCAACCTCTGCCGCTGCACCGGCTACGACAAGGTCGTGCGGGCCGTCGAGGACGCGGCGCGCGAGATGAGGAAAGGCTAGGCCATGAGTTTCGATGCGAAGTTCCACGACCGCGATTTCAAATCCGTCGGCACCCGCCCGCTGCGCCCAGACGGGGTGGACAAGGTCACCGGGCGCGCCCGCTACGGGGCCGACTACAACCTGCCCGGCCAGCTTGTCGGGTGCATTCTGCGCAGCCCGCATGCCCACGCCAGGATCGTCAGGATCGACGCCAGCCGGGCTTTGGCGCTCAAGGGGGTCAAGGCGGTGGTCACCGCCGAAGATCTGCCGGATCTGACCGATGGCGACGCGTCGCTTTACGCCGTGCTCGACAATTGCATGGCGCGCGAAAAGGCGTTCTACGACGGCCATGCGGTCGCGGCGGTGGCGGCCATCGACGCCCGTGTCGCCCGCGCGGCGCTCAAACTGATCGACGTCGAATACGAGGTGCTGCCGCATGTGGTCGATGTCGACGCCGCCGCGGCCCCCGATGCGCCGCTGCTGCACGACGACGTCTTTACCGGCGGGATCGACCCCGCGCCCGAAACCCCGTCCAACGTCGCCAACCGCAGTGAATTCGGCCATGGCGACGTCGAGGCCGGTTTCGCGCAGGCCGACGTCATCGTCGAGCGCAGCTACAAAACCGAGCAGACCCATCAGGGCTATATCGAGCCGCACGCCTGCGTCGCCAGCGTCAACCCCGACGGCACCGCCGAGATGTGGGTCTGCACACAGGGGCATTTCGTCTTTCGCCAGACCTGCGCGGATCTGCTGGGAATGGATGTGTCCAAGCTGCGCGTCACCTCGTCCGAGATCGGCGGCGGGTTCGGCGGCAAGACGCATGTCTGGGCGGAACCCGTGGCGCTGGCGCTCTCGCGCAAGGCCGGGCGGCCGGTCAAGCTGGTGATGTCGCGCGACGAGGTGTTCCGCGCCTCGGGTCCGACCAGCGCCACCTCGATCGACGTCAGGATCGGCGCGCGCAAGGACGGCACCATCACCGCAGCCGAGGCCACGCTGCGCTATTCCTGCGGGCCTTATCCCGACATGTGGGCCGAGCTGGGCGCGATGACGTCATTTGCCTGCTACGGCCTCGAGAATGTCAAAACCGTGGGCTTCGAGGTGCTGGTCAACCGGCCCAAGACGGCGGCCTATCGCGCCCCCTCGGCGCCGATGGCGGCCTTCGCGGTGGAAAGCGCGGTCGATGAGCTGGCGCACAAGATCGGCATGGATCCGGTCGAGTTCCGGATAAAGAACGCCGCACAAGAGGGCAGCCGGTCGTCTTACGGGCCGGTCTACGGCCCCATCGGCATCGGACCGACGCTCGAGGCGTCGCGCACCCATCCGCATATGTCGGCACCGCTGGGGCCGAACCAGGGGCGCGGCATGGCCTGCGGATTCTGGTTCAACTTCGGTGGCCAGACCTGCTGCGATCTCAACGTCGCGGCGGACGGCACCGTCGCGCTGGCGGTGGGCACCGTCGACGTGGGCGGCGCGCGCGCCTCGTTGTCGCTGGTGGCGGCCGAAGAGCTGGGCATCCCCTACGAAGACGTCAAGGCCGCGGTCGCCGACACCGCATCGCTGGGCTACAACGACATGACCGACGGCAGCCGGGGCACCTTTTCGTCGTCCATGGCCGCGATCTCGGCTGCGAGGAACGCCATCGCGGTCATGCGCGAACGGGCGGCGATCATGTGGGACATTCCGGTCGAGGACGTGGGCTGGGAGGACGGGCAGGCCATCGCGCTGGGCGACAAGCACGGCAACCGTCCGCCGCTGACGATCAAGGAAATCGCCGCCGAGGCGGGCAAGACCGGCGGCCCCATTGCCGGTCACAGCGAGCTTGTCGCCGACGGGGCGGGCGTGTCCTTCGCCACCCATATCTGCGACGTCGAGGTCGACCCCGAGACCGGCGCGACCCGGGTGCTGCGCTACACGGTCATTCAGGACGCCGGAAAGGCCGTGCACCCGGCTTATGTCGAGGGCCAGTTTCAGGGCGGCGCGGCGCAGGGCATCGGCTGGGCGCTGAACGAGGAATACGTCTATGGCGACGATGGCCGGCTGCAGAACCCCGGCTTCCTCGACTACCGCATCCCGGTCTGTTCCGACCTGCCGATGATCGACACCCAGATCCTCGAGATCCCCAATCCCAACCATCCCTACGGCATTCGCGGTGTGGGCGAGACCTCGATCGTGCCGCCCTTGGCGGCGATCGCCAATGCGGTGTCGAACGCGGTGGGCGTGCGGATGACCCATATCCCGATGTCGCCGCCCCGCATCCTCGCGGCGCTTGAGGGGCAGGGCTGAACGGCGATGGTCGAGGTCACGCTCTGGGGCTCGCTGGCGGCCTTGGCGGACAACCAGAAACAGGTCGAGGTCGAGGCCAGGACCATCCGCGAGCTCTTTCGCAACCTCGGGGCGCGATACCCCGGGCTGAAGCCGATGATGGAGAACGACGTCGCGGTGTCGGTCAACGGGGTGATCTACCGCGACCAATGGTCCAAGGAACTGCCGCAGGACGCCGAGATATTCCTCATGCGGCGTCTTGCGGGCGGGTGAGGATCCAGTCGGGCCGACCTGGGGTCTAAGCGGCAGATGCGCATCCGCCGCCTGCTGATGCAAATGCATTCTCCGCCGCGCCCACGTGAGCGGCGCGGCCAGATGTGCTACCTTGTCGTGACCATTTTCCAAGGCCGGGGGATTTCATGACCAAAAGCATCTGCGCGATCATCGGATATGGGCCGGGACTGGGCGCGTCCTATGCGGCGACCTTCGCCAAGGCGGGATACGACCTGGCGCTGGTCAGCCGCTCTGGCGCCGGTCCCGACGCAGCCATCGGCGACGTCACGGTCCGGTCCTATGCCAGCGACGCGGGCGACCCCGAGGCGCTGCGAGCCACGCTCGATGCGATCGAGCGCGATCTGGGGCCGGTCGACGTGCTGATCTACAATGCCGATATCGCCCAATTCGGCACGCTGGAAGAGGTCACCGAGGATCAGTTCGAAAAGAGCTGGCGGATCGGCGCCCTGGGGCTTTTCACCACGGCGCGTCACCTTGCGCCCCGGATGGCGGCGCGGGGGGCGGGCACGATCATCGTCTCGGGCGCCACGGCCGCTTTGCGGGGCAATCTCTGGACGACCGCCTTCGCGCCCACGAAATCGGCACAACGCATTCTGGCGCAATCGCTGGCAAAACAGCTGGGGCCCAAGGGCGTCCACGTGGCCTATCTGATCATCGACGGCGTGATCGACACGGCCGACACCAGGGCGGATTTCGCCCGCGGCAAGCCCGACGAATTTTTCATGCGCCCTGACGCGATTGCCGAAACGGCGCTGATGGTGGCGCGGCAGGACCGCTCGGCCTGGACGTTCGAGCTTGACCTGCGCCCGTTCGGTGAGACCTGGTAAGCGTTTCCGGGCTTGCGGCGGCCGGTCTACTGCGTCTCGACCCCCTCGGGCAGGCCAGCGGCGACCCAGCGTTCGATCAGGGCGATCTGATCCTCGGACAGGGCGCGGCTGAGAAACGGCATGCGCGGGGCGCTTTGCCCGCGCAGCCTGCGGATCAGTTCGCTTGCCTCGATATCGCCGGGGACCAGAACCGCGCCGCGCTCGCTGCCCGCGAGGGTGGCGGCGTAGCTGTCCAGCAGTAGCCCTTTCGACGCCCCGGCAACCGCGGAATGGCACATCACGCAGCGCTCGGTGAAGATCGCGCTTACGTCGGCCCAGACCGGCGGGTCAGCGGCAATGGCGGGCACAGGCACGAGGGCAATGGAACAGAGCAATCGCCCCAGCCTCATGCGTCGCATTCGTTTACCGGCATCGTTCACAGCGTTCCCCCGTCCGGAGTCTTTCCGCCAGGATACACCAAGATGCCCAATCCGCAGGCATCCGAAACAGCCGTCGAAAAATCATGTTATACTGATCCCGCCGGGGCGGGCCCTTCGCGCGCCAAGGTGTATATTATGGAGAGATAGCATGAACAGATTTTCAGTGCTGGCCTTGTTGGCCGCTTGTATCCCTTTCACGGCTCTGGCCGAAGATGTCGACCTCGATGTGATGCGGGCGAGCGTCGAAAAATACAAGGATATCAACGTGGCTCTGGCCGAAGGCTACATCACGCCCGACAACCATTGCGTTTCGGCGGCGGCCGAGGGGCTGCCGGCAGAGCTTGGCGCGATGGGCATTCATTACATCCATCCCGCGATGCTCAAGATCACCGGGACCGATCCGCGTGTGAACGGTGAGTCGACCTATACCGACTGGTCGCAGCCGGCGATTCTGATCTATGAGCCGCAGGCGGACGGGTCGATGGAACTGGTCGCGGTCGAAAACCTGGTCTTCGAGGCCGCCTGGAACGCCGCGGGCATGGGCGACGCGCCGATGCTGAACGGTCGCACCTGGGACCATATGGCCGACGATCCGAACACGGCGGGCGACGAGGCGCATGGCTTCATGCCGCATTACGACCAGCATGTCTGGCTCTTCCGCGAAAACCCGATGGGGACGCTGATGCCGTTCAATCCGAACGTCACCTGCGAACACGCCCAAGGCTGACCGGTTCCCGAAAACATTGCAGGGCGCCCAAGGGCGCCCTCAACCGCTTTCGGCCTCGGCCACGTTGTGCAGCACCTTCAGGAAACTGTCCGGCGTGACCGAGATGGAATCGATGCCGAAGCCGACCAGCGTGCGGGCGAATTCCGGATCGTTGCTGGGGGCCTGACCGCAGAACCCGACCTTGACGCCGGCCTTGTGGGCCTCGGCGATCACATGCTCGATCATCCAGAGCACCGCCGGGTCGGTTTCGCGAAAAACATGGGCCAGCGCCTCGGAATCGCGGTCCACGCCCAACGTGAGCTGCGTCAGGTCGTTTGACCCGATCGAGAACCCGTCGAAGCGCTGGGCGAATTCGGCGGCGCGGATCACGTTCGAGGGGATCTCGCACATAACGTAGACCTGCAGCCCAGTCTTGCCGCGCTTCAGCCCGTTTTCGGCCATCACGGCGAGCACCTTGTCGGCCTCTTCCGGGGTGCGGCAGAAGGGGATCATCACGATCACGTTGTCGAAGCCCATCTCGCCGCGCAGCCGCGCGATGGCGCGGCATTCCATTGCAAAGCCGTCGCGGTAGCTGTCCGAATAATACCGCGACGCGCCGCGAAAGCCGATCATCGGGTTTTCCTCGGCGGGTTCGAAATCGCGCCCGCCCAGCAGGTCGGCATATTCGTTGGTCTTGAAATCGCTCATCCGCACGATCACCGGATTGGGGTGCATCACGGCGGCGATGCGCGACAGGCCGAGCGACAGGTGATCGACGAAATACTGCCGCTTGTCGTCGTATCCCGCCGTCAGCCGCTCGATCTCGGCCCGGGCGGCGGCGTCCGTCACCTCGTCGAAGCGGGCCAGCGCCATGGGGTGCACCTTGACGGCGGCGTTGATCACGAACTCCATCCGCGCCAGCCCCACGCCCTTTGCCGGCAGCCGCCACCAGCGCATCGCCGCCGCCGGATTGGCGAGGTTCAGCATTACCTGGGTGCGGGTCTCGGGCAGGTCGTCGAGCGACTGGTCCGTCGTCTCGATCTCGGCCAGCCCCTCGTAGATCACCCCGTCCGAGCCTTCGGCGCAAGAGACGGTGATTTCCTGCTGGTCGTGCAGCACATGGGTGGCCGTGCCGGTGCCGACGATGGCCGGAAGGCCCAGTTCGCGGCTGACGATGGCGGCGTGCGAGGTGCGCCCGCCGTGGTCGGTCACGATGGCGGCGGCGCGCTTCATGATCGGCACCCAGTCGGGATCGGTGGTGGGGGTGACCAGGATGCTGCCGTCGACGAAGCGGTCGATATGTTCGGCGCTGTCGATCAGGCAGCATTGCCCGGCCACCGCCGCCGCCCCGACGCTGAGCCCGCGCAGGATCTCGCGGCCCGGGTGCTTGACCGTATAGCTGCGCAGCGCCCCGGCGGCGGCGCGCGACTGCACCGTCTCGGGCCGGGCCTGCACGATGTAAAGCGTGCCGGTGTCGCCGTCGCGCGCCCATTCCATGTCCATCGGCTGGCCGTAGTGTTCCTCGATCACCTTGGCCTGCCGCGCGAGGTCGAGGATCTCGTCGTCGCTGAGGACAAAGGCCGCGCGTTCGGCCTTGGACGTGGGCACGTTGCGCGTGGTGCCGCCGCGGCTGTAGACCATCTTGATCTTCTTCTCGCCCAGACGCTTCTCGATCACCGGGCGCAGGTCGGCCCGGTCGAGGAAGGGCTTGTAGACCTCGTATTCGTCGGGGCTGACCGCGCCCTGCACCACGTTTTCGCCCAGCCCCCAGGCGGCGTTGATCAGCACCACGTCGGGGCAGCCGGTTTCGGTGTCGATGGAAAACATCACCCCCGACCCGCCGATATCGGCCTGCACCATCTGCTGAACGCCGATCGACAGCGCCACCTGGTCATGGGCAAAGCCCATGGTCTGACGGTAGGAAATCGCCCGGTCGGTGAAGAGCGACGCATAGCAGCGCCGGCAGGCCTCCATCAGCGCGGCGGCCCCCCGAATGTTGAGAAAGGTCTCTTGCTGGCCGGCAAAGCTGGCCTCGGGCAGGTCCTCGGCGGTGGCGCTGGAGCGGACCGCGACGGGCAGGTCCGCGCCGTCGCCCAGCTGCGCATAATGCGCGCGGATCGCGGCAGCGATCTCGGGCGGCCAGTCGCCTTCGAGGATCATCTCGCGGATCGCGCGGCCGGTGCGGGCCAGCGTCGTGTCGCCCGATTGCAGCCGCGCCATGGCGGCGGCGATCCGGTCGGTCAGGCCGTTATGCGCCAGAAAAGCCCGGTAGGCGGCGGCGGTGGTGGCGAAGCCGGGCGGCACGCGGATCCCCTTGGCCCCGAGCGTGCGGATCATCTCTCCGAGAGAGGCGTTCTTGCCGCCCACCAGCGGCACGTCGCTGCGGGTGACAGTTTCCAGATTGACCACAAATTCCTGCATCGCGCCCTCCGTTGGCCGGGTGGGGGCAGTCTGGCAAGGTTTCCGCAACGGTTCTTGATCGTTATCAAGACGGGCGCGTCACCTGCTGAAGAGCACGGGAAGCTTCGCGTCGCGTAGCAGCGCATAGCTGGTGGCACCCAGCACGAAATCGAAGGCGCGCGAGTGGCCGAAGGCGCCGGTCACGATCAGGTCGGCGCCCGTCTCGAAGGCGAATTGGCCCAGAAGCGCCGCGATGTCGTCGCCGCCGCGTTCGCGGTGCTGAAGCGCGGGCTTCAGCCCGTGCCGGTCGAACATGGCGGCCAGGTCGAGCGCCTCGTAATACCTCATCTCGTCCGACACCCCGTCGGTGATCCGCAGCACCGTGACGCTTGCCCCCGGATCGGCGAGGGGGATCAGGTCATGCGCGGCGCGGGCGGTCTCGCGCGTGTTGCTCCAGCCCAGCAGGATGTTCGCGCCGACCGGCGGGCCGTCGTAGTCGCGGGGCACGACGATCACCGGCCGACCACTTTCTCGGATCACCGCCGCCTGCGCGCGGCGCTGGTCGAAGCGGTCGGCATCCGGGTCTTCGTGCGCCATGATCACCAGATCGGCGGTCCGCGCGGATTCGATCATCCGGTCGGTCGCGCTGACGGATTCGGCCTTGAGCAGACGCCACTCGCTGGGGAAATCCTCGTTGCGGGTGTAACGGTCGAAAATGCGTTCGATCGCCTCGGCCTCGGCGCGCTGGCTGGCGTTGAATTCGGCGAAGGCGGGTTCGGGCACGTGCATGGCGATGCCGGGATAGACCAGCAACGCCTCGAGCGTGTGCAGCCCGATCAGATGCGCCATGTGCTTGCGCGCGAGACCGGCCGCCAGTTTCATCAGCGTCGCGGCGTGTTCCTGCGTGGTCAGACAAACCAGGATCGTTCCGAGAGCCATCGCAACCTCCTGTCCCGGGGCCCCTCAGCATGGTTGTAGCGGCCGTTCGCGGCCGTGGATTGACAACGATCAATCTGCGGGCCGCGGTGCGCGGTAGAACCGGACCATCGCCGTTTGTCCGAAAGGAGCGTGCCATGTCTCTCATGCGAATAGCCATCGTACTGGCCGTCATGGCCTGGGTTGGCGGCGCGGCCAGCGCGCAGACGATGACCACGCAGAACGGCACCGACCGGTTCATCGCGGGCGACGCCGTCCTCGAAACCTACGACGCGCCGGGGGATGTCTTTGTCGCCGGGCGTTCTGCGGTGGCGCGGGGGACCGCGAGCGGCGATCTGCACATCGCCGGTATGGATGTGTCGGTCGGCGCGGCCACGGGTCAGGACGTCTATGCGATGGGGATGACGGTCGTTTTGCAGGGCGCCATCGGCGAGGATCTGTCGGCCACCGGCATGACCCTGCGCACCGAGCCCGGGGCCGAGATCGGCGGCAATGCGCGCCTGCTGGGCGGGTCGGTGACCATCGAAGGCCCGATCGCCGGGGCGCTGACCGTCACCGGGCAGGATGTCTTTCTCAACGCGCCGGTCGCGGGCGATGCCCGTATCCTGGCCGAGACCCTGCGCTTCGGTCCCGAGGCGCGGGTGGGCGGGATGCTCCGCTACAGTTCCGAGCGCCGCATCGACGTGCCCGAAAGCGTCGCTCCGGCGGACAGGGTGCTGTTCGAGGACCTGCCCGAATTCTCGGAATGGGACGACTGGGACGAGATGCGCAGGCTGCACGAGATGCCGAGCCTGCCGGGCTTTGCCTCGCTCGTCTTCGGTTTCGTCATTTCGCTTCTGTTCTTCGTCGCGCTGGGGGCCATCGTTCTGGGCTTCATGCCGGACCGGCTGGAACAGATGCGCGGCCGCACGGCGCAAGAGCCCGGCCAGACGCTGGTGATCGGGCTGATTGGGCTGTCGGTCCTTTTCGGCATGGTGCCGGTGTCGGGGCTGACGGTCGTCGGGCTGCCCTTCGTGCCGGTCGTCCTGCTGGGCATCGTCGTGGCCTGGACCTTGGGCTACGGGCTGGGGGCCTATACAGTGGCGATGCGGCTCTGGTCGGGGTTCGGCGGCGATCCCGCGCCGGGCAACATCCAGCGCCTGGCCATCTTCGCCGCAGCGATCATCGCCATCGCCTTGCTGAACTTCATCCCCTTCGTGGGCTGGGTGGCGAATTACACATTGGTTTTGCTGGGCATCGGCGCGATGACGCGGGCGGTCTTCGGCGCTGTGGCGCGCACCGGCCAACCCGCAACCGAGCAGATTTGACGAAAGGAGCGTTCCGATGTCGGCCCAAGGTCTCGAGGTGATCGACCACACGGTCAGCCTGACCCATGAATGGATCAACGAATTGAGCGGCCGGCTGGACTGGTCCTCGCACCGCAGCGCGCTGCGGCTGATGCGGGTGACGCTGCACCACATCCGCGATCATCTGCAGGTCAACGAGCTGGCGCAGTTCTCGGCGCAGCTGCCGCTGCTGATCCGGGGCATCTTTTTCGAGGGCTGGGTGCCCAAGACGACGCCGATCAAGGAACGCACGTCGACCGGGTTTCTGATGGCGATCGGCGAGCAGATGAAGACCACGCCCGAATTCCGCGGCGATGTCGATATCCGGCGCGTTTTCGATCTGTTGAACGCCCGCATCAGCGCGGGCGAAATCGCGGATATCCGCGCCAGCCTGCCGGCCGATATCCGCGATCTGTGGCCGGCGCCCTAGGGCGCCGGAAAGCGGTCAGGCGACCATGTCCTGATGTCCGTCGGACAGCGCCAGAAGCGCCTGCGGCCGCAGGATGATCACCGTATGGATGTTCTCGATCGCGATCACCTTGGCCTTGCGCAATTGCGTCAGACTGCGGCTGACGGTTTCTGTGGTCAGCCCGAGGAAATCGGCGATGTCCGCGCGGCTCATGGGCAGCGAGATCTTGCGGTAGTTCCCCATATCGTCGCCCACACGCTCGGCCAGTACGCTGAGGAACGAGGCGACCTTTTCGGCGGCGGACTTGCGTCCGAGCATCAGAAAATGGTCCTGCATCGCGCTGATTTCGCGCAGCGCCGCCTCGAGCAGATCCTGGTGCAGCTGCGGATCGTTCGCGCCGCTTTCCAGCGCGGCGCGGCTGTAGGGCTGCAGGCGGGCATCGACCAGCACATCGCAATCGGTATGGTGCAGGCCGCTGGCCGGAAAACCGACGATGTCACCTGGATAGCCAAAAGAGATGACCTGCCTCCGCCCGTCCTCAAGCAGCCGGGTCAGGCGCAGGACGCCGGATTTCACCTCGTAGAGACGTTCGACAGCATCCCCTTCGAAATAGAGGTAAGCCCCTGCCTTGAAAGAGACTTCTGTCGATTTTCCACGTGAAACCCGTGGTTTGAAATGATACGATGGCGCGTAATGGTCTGTTGGAATGGTAACATACATCTTTGCTTACCCCCAGTATTGGATGAGGTCAGCTTGGACATGTGATGTAATTCCCCTTATCGTACCATACCGGTATTTTGTATCATTTTGTAATCGTACTCTGCCCAGTGAAAGAGACTATTGCGATGAAGCGTCCCACGGTTCTGATCGTCGACGACGACCCGAAAATCCGGGGATTGCTGCGCAATGTCCTTGAAACCGAGGGGTTCAAGACGCTCGAGGCCGCCACCGGCAAGGAGGCGATGGCCGAGGTGCAGAAGGGTACGCCCGCGCTCGTCACGCTCGACATCCGGCTGGGGCCGGACAACGGGCTGGAGATCGCGCGCGAGATCCGCTCGGTGTCCAGCGTGCCCGTCATAATGGTCACCGGGCAGGATGACGTGATCGACCGGGTGGTCGGGCTCGAGATCGGGGCGGACGATTACATCACCAAGCCGTTCCATGTCCGCGAGGTGGTGGCCCGCGTGCGCAGCGTGCTGCGCCGCTCGGCTCAGGAGGGGCAGGCGGCCGCGTCCCGTGTCGTTTTGGCCGAGGAAACGGCTAAAGCGGCCAAGCGGTGTCTGCGCTTCGACGCGATGACCGCCGATCTCGACCGGATGGAGCTGCGCGACCGGGACGGGACCGATTGCGGCCTGACCAGCGGCGATTTCCGCCTGCTGACGGTCTTTCTGGAACATCCCATGCGCGCGCTGTCCCGCGATCAGTTGATGGATCTGACCGGCGGCACGGAATGGAGCCCGCTGGACCGCACCATCGACAACCAGGTGGCGCGCCTGCGCAAGAAGATCGAGCGCGATCCGGGCGAGCCGAGGCTGATCAAGACGATCCGCGGGGTCGGCTACAAGTTCACCGCAGAGATCGAGGTCATGGACCCGGCCCATTGCAGTTCGATGGTCTGACGGCGGCCGGGTCTGGGCGGCGTTACGAAGCCTTTCGATGGCTGTGCAAAAGCGTCTCGGTCAGGTGCAGGAACCCGACCAGATCCGACAACGAGATGACCCCACGCAGGTTGTGGTCTTCGGTCACCATGAATTTGCGCTGGCCGGTGCGGCTGATACGCTCCATCAGGTCCTGCGCCGGCAGGTCCCCCGAGACGGTGAAGGCCGGATCGAGCCCGACAAAGACATCGCCCACACGCGTGTCCGGCCAGTTCTCGCGGTCGATGCGCGCCAGGATCGCGCTGTCGATATGGCCCAGAAGGACGTTGTCCAGCACCACTGGAACGAAACTGATGCGATGCGCCAGCATGACCTCGTCGGCCAGCGCGGTCAGCGTGACATCCGGCCCGACGGTGATCGGGTGATCGCTCATCAGCGAGCGGACGGTCTTGCCGTGAAAGACCGACCGCGCCAGCTGCGCCTGATAGCTGCCGCGCGCGGCCATCAGCACGAACCCCCCGATCAGGATCTGCCAGAGCCCGGCAACGAGCGCCCCCTGAAAGAGCCCGATCATCCCCAGCCACATCAGCAGATAGGCGAAAAGCGTGCCGGATCTGGCGGCCACCTCCGTGGCGTGCAGGATATCGCCGGTGCGCTGCCAGACATAGGCGCGCAAGACCCGGCCGCCATCCAGCGGAAAGGCCGGCACCAGGTTGAAGAGCCCCAGCACCAGATTGATCATCGCCAGATAGCCCAGCACCTCGGGCACGGCGGTGGGCAGGGCCAGCAGCGGCGTCAGCTGCGCCAAAACCCAAAAGCCGAGCGCCAATGCGAGGCTCATCGCCGGGCCGGCCAGAGCGACCAGAAACTCGACCCGCGCCGTTTTCGGCTCGGCCTCTAGCTCGGCCACGCCGCCGAAGAGGAAAAGCGTGATGCCCTTGATCGGCACGCCGTAGCCGCGCGCCACGACCGAATGCGCCAGTTCGTGCAGCAGCAGCGAGCCGAAGAACGCCAGCATCGCCACGACTGACATCACGACGTAGGTCTGCATGGTCTGGTCGGGGAAGCTTTCGGGAAAGTAGTGCTGCGAGAGGCTCCAGGTGATCAACGCGGCGATCAGCAGCCAGCTTGGGTCGATCTTGATGTCGAAACCGTTGATCGTGAAGAGCTTGACGGCGTTAGAGAACATGCGCCCCTCCAGTTTGGCTGTTATCCTACGCCCGGCTGCGGTTCAAAAAATTGATCTTTCTCAATCTTTGCGGCGGCCCGGGCCTTGGCCCGGGCGCGGCAACGAAATGTGAACCAATCTCGGTCACAACCCCACCGTCCGGGGCTGTCAGAACGAGCGGCGAATGATCCTGAAAAAAGCTGCCCTGTCGCTGTGTCTGGGGCTGGCGGGCCTGGCCGCAGAGGCGCAATCGCTGATGGGCGAAGACGGGTTCGCCCGCCCGCGCACGGCGCTGATCCCCGATCTAGGCGCTTTGGGCGACGCAGCAAAGGCGTCCGGCCGGGCCAGCCTTTTCGCGGGCTTGCAGGGCGACAGCTTCTTTGCCCGCAGCCCCGCGCCGATCCCGCGCAAACGCGTGGGGGCTGGGGTCTTGTCGGGGCAGGGCGGCGCGGCGGCAATGCTGTTGCGCCACCTGATCGCCGAGGCCGAGGCAGGGCCGCAGGGCTATGACGCCGTTCAGCACGGCGCACGGATCCGCCCGCCGAAACGGCCCACAAGGATGAGCATTGCAGAGATCTATCGCTGGATCGACGACACGCCGGGCCAGCCGCACGCCATCGGCCGGTATCAGTTCATCCCCGCGACGCTGCGGCGGATGGTCGACCGGCTGGGCGTGGACGAGCGGGTCGCGTTCTCGCCGCTGGTGCAGGATCGCCTGGCCGATCTGTTGCTGGAAGAGGCCGGGCTGTCGGCGTTCCGGGCCGGGGGCGTGGCGCGGCAGGACTTTATGAACAACCTCGCGCGGATCTGGGCCGGGCTGCCGAATTCGTCGGGCCTGTCGCATTACCACGGCTACGCCGGCAACCGCGCGACCATGTCATGGGCGCAGTTCGAAACCGCGATGGCCCGCATCTTTCCGCCCAGCATCTTTCCGCACTGAGGGGCGGCGTCGCCGTCGCCCCCCGCGCAAAGGCGTCAGCCCTTGTGATGGACCTCTTGCAGGCCGTAGACCGGGGTCTCCAGCCCCTCGGCCCGCGCTTTCAGCTGCAGGGCAAGGAACTGCGAGTAATGCCGCGACTGGTGCAGGTTGCCGCCGTGGAACCACAGCGCGTCCTGCTGGGTGGGCTTCCACATGTTGCGCAGCTCGCCCTCCCACGGGCCCGGGTCCTTGGGCGTGTCCGATCCCAGCCCCCAGCATTTGCCGACCTTGTCCGCGACCTCCTGGCTGATCAGCTTGGCCGCCCAGCCGTTCATCGACGAATAGCCGGTGGCAAAGACGATCAGATCGCCCTCCAGCTCTGCGCCGCTGTCGAGCTTGACACCCGTCGGCGTGACCTCGACCACCTGCCCACGGGCCAGCTTGATCTTGCCGTCCGCCACCAGTTCCGACGCACCCACGTCGATGTAATAGCCCGACCCGCGCCGCAGGTATTTCATGAAAAGCCCGGTGTCGTCCGCCCCGAAATCGAGCTGGAAGCCCGCCTTCTCCAGCCGGTCGTAAAACTCCTTGTCGCGGCGTTTCATCTCGTCGCAGCCGGGTTTCTGGATCGCGGGCAGCACCTTGTAGGGGATCGAGGCAAAGATCAGATCGGCGGTGTTCACGTCGATCCCGTTGGCCACCGCCTCTTCGGAGTAGAGCGCACCCAGCGCCACATCCATCAGCGTGTCCGACCGCGAGATATGGGTCGAGGAGCGTTGGATCATCGTCACATCCGCGCCGTTCTCCCAAAGCGCCGCGCAGATGTCGTGCGCCGAGTTGTTCGAGCCCACGACCAGAACCTTCTTGCCCTTGTAGGCATCCGGGCCGGGATGCTGCGAGCTGTGCTGGATCTCGCCCTTGAAGCTGTCCATGCCGGGCAGGTCGGGCATGTTCGGAAAGGCCGACATGCCGGTCGCCAGCACCAGCTGCTTGGGCTTCAGGGTCACCTCTTCGCCGTCGCGGTCCACCTTGACGGTCCATTCGCCGGTCGCCTCGTCGTAGCTGGCGGACTGGCAGGTGGAGCGGGTCCAATAGTTCAGCTCCATCACCTTGGTGTACATCTCCAGCCAGTCGCCCAGCTTGTCCTTGGGGGCGAAGACCGGCCAGTGATCGGGGAAGGGGAGGTAGGGCAGGTGGTCGTACCAGACCGGATCGTGCAGGCAGAGCGATTTGTACCGCTTGCGCCAGCTGTCGCCGGGGCGGTCGTTCTTTTCGATGACGATGGTCGGCACGTTGAGCCGCCGCAGCCGCGCGCCCAGGGCAATCCCGCCCTGACCGCCGCCGATGATCACCACATAGGGCTGGGTCTTGTAGCCCAGTTCGGCCGCTTCGCGCGCGCGCGCCTCGGACCAGGTTTCGCGGTCCGGATCGGCGCCGTGTTTCACGCCCCTCTCGCGGCGCGGGCCCTTGGCCTCTTCAAAGCCTTTCAGCTCCTGCGCGCTGGTCAGCAGCGTCCAGCAGCCTTCGTCGTTCAGGCGGATATGGCCCTTGCCGCGGACCTTGTCGGTCTCGAAGGTGATCCAGGCGTCGGTGATGCCGTCGGCCTCGTTGGCGTCGCCCTCGATCTGGAAATTGCGGCCGTGTTCATGCGGCTGGCAGGCATTCACCATGTCGGCGATGGCGTCGCGGCCCTCCATCGTCTTGATGTTCCAGGTAAAGGCCACCAGGTCGCGCCAATAGCAATCCTTGGCGAAGAGCCCCTTCAGCGCTTCGGTGTCCGGCTTGGTCAATGCGTCTTCGAATTTGGCGAGCCATGTCTGCACGCGGCCCATGGGCGATGCGACGTCCATTTCTTCTCCTCCCGAGGTATCTGTTGGTTGTGTCTTTTGGTTTGGCTGCTCAATAGGTTGAGGCTAACCGCGGGCCGCGCATTCGGACATAGGGTTTTAGTCGTAGCCTTCGGCGGGCTCAGGGTGTCAAGCGATAGAACCGCGCGGCGGTGCCGCCGAAGATCTCGGCACGGTCCGGGGCGGGCAGATGCGCGACCAGCGCCTGCGCCGTGTCGTGCCAGAGGTCGTATCCCGCCTGCAACTGGCACACCGGCCAGTCCGAGCCCCACATTACCCGTCCGGGCCCGAAGGCCCTGAGGACATGGTCGGCAAAGGGCCGCAGATCCTGGGTCCCCCAGCCGTCGCCCGCCTCGGTCACCAGCCCGGAAAGCTTGACGCAGGCCGAGGTCTCATCCGCCAGCCGTGACATGCCGTCGGCCCATGCGCCGAACGCGTCCTTGCCGGCCCGCTGGTCGCTTATCTGCGGTTTCATGCAATGATCGAGCACGATGCGCAGATCGGGATAGCGGCGGGCCAGCGTCAGAAAATTCTGCAGATGCTGCGGAAAGCCGAGCGCGTCGAAACTCAGGTCCAGCTCGATCAGCGCAGGGTAGGCCCATTGCACGTCGTCGCGCAGCATCCAGTCCACATCCGGGATGTCCTGGATCATCGGGCGGACCCCAAGGAATTCAGGATGCGCGGCCAGACGGCTCAGATGCGCGAGCGCCCCGGGGTCCTCGAAGTCGATCCAGCCGACGACGCCCCGGATGCTGTCCGTCGCATCGGCGAGCCCCAGCAGGTACTCGGTCTCTGCAACCGTGGCGGCGGCCTGTACGGCGATTGTGCCGCCGATGCCGTGCCGGGCCAGCATCGGGGCCAGATCGGCGGGGCCGTAGGGGCGGCAGAGGACCGGGTCGTCCTGGGGCATCCAGTGGTAATCGCCGCGTGCGGGGTGCCAGTAATGCTGGTGCGCGTCGATCTTCACGTCGGCGCGTCTGCCCGCATCAGCCCCTGCGCCTTGAGCTCGGCCCAGAGATCGGCCGGGATCACCGCCTCGGCCGCGGCCAGGTTACCGGCCATCTCGTCCACGCCCTGACCGCCGGGAATGACGCTGACATGGGCGGGGTGCAGCAGCGGAAAGCGGAAGGCCGCGTCGATCATGCGCACGCCGTGCGCCTTGCAGACCGCCTCGATCCGGGCGACGCGGTCGAGGATCTCGGGCGGGGCGAGGTCGTAGTTGTAATACGCCCCCGGTTTCGCGCCCGTGGCCAGGATGCCGGAATTGTAGGGCCCGCCGGTGACGATGCCGATCCCGCGCCTTTCGCAAAGCGGCAGGAAGCTGTCGAGCGCGTCCTGTTCCAGCAGAGTATAGCGCCCGGCCAGCAGGAAAAGGTCCATATCGCCGCGCTCGGCCAGCGTCTGGCAGACCTGCCATTCGTTGACCCCCGCGCCGATGGCGGTGACCAGCCCCTGATCGCGCAGGCTGATCATCGCGTCATAGCCGCGCCCGCCGAAGAACTCTTCGACGCGCATGTCCGACGCCTCTCTCGAACCGTGGGTGAAGGCGCAGAGGTCGTGCACATACAGAATGTCGATCCGGTCCACGCCCAGCCGCGAGAACGAATGTTCGAACGACCGCATCACGCCGTCGTAGGTATAGTCGAAGTGTTCGCGCCGTTGCGGTACCTCGAACCATTTGCCCTGGCCCGAACGGTGCTCGGGCGCACAAGGCTGGATCAGCCGGCCGACCTTGGTCGACAGCACATAATCGTTGCGCGGCTTGCCGCGCAGGAAGGGGTTCAGGCGGGTTTCGGACAGGCCCAGCCCGTAAAGCGGCGCGGTGTCGAAATAGCGCACGCCGCCCGTCCAGGCCGCGTCCAGCGTCGCCCGCGCCGCCTCGTCCGAAATGGCGCGGTAGAGGTTGCCCAGCGGGGCCGATCCGAACCCCAGTTCGGTAAAGCTCAGACCGCCGTTCGACAGCCTGTCCCAATGCCGCGTCTTCAGTGCCATGCCGATCGCTCCTTTCTCGTGTGGGGCGAGCCTAGCGCAGTTCGCCCGGCGCACAAATGATGCGTGTCAGCCCGGGGCCGCGCCGTGGACAGGGCAAACCGCTTTGACTACGGTCATGCGGGCGTCGTCAAAGGAGGCTGACATGCTCAAGGGGATCGACCCTCTTCTCAACGCCGATGTGCTTTTTGCCCTGCGCGCCATGGGACATGGCGACGACCTGATCATCGCCGACACCAACTTCCCCGCCGACAGCGTGGCGCGGCACACCACGCTGGGGCAAGTGCTGCGCATCGACCGCACCGCGCCAGAGGCGGTGCGGGCGGTGCTGTCGGTCTATCCGATCGACGATTTCGTCGAGGACGCGGCGGCGCGGATGGAGGTGGTGGGCGAGCCCACCACCGTGCTGCCGGTGATGCGCGAGGTTCAGGCCGAAATCGACGACGCCGGCGGTCCGCTGATGCTGGGGATCGAGCGGTACGACTTTTACGAACGCGCCCGCCAGGCCTATGCGGTGATCCAGACCGGCGAGCGGCGGTTCTACGGCTGCTTTGCCCTGCGCAAGGGGGTCATCCCGCCGGACGAGGGGTGAGCGGGGGGCTTAGCCTTTGCGGGATTTCGACCGCGATTCAAGTCGCCACCAGCGCCTGCCCGTGGGGTGGCGCTGCAGCCTGTGGTCTCAGCGCTTTATTCCTGCCCGGTCATTGCTCCAAATGAGCGGCGGGCCAACGTCGCCAAAGCGCCAGCCCGACGGGACGGGCTGGCGCTGGTCGCGGCGGCCTGCGGCCTTGATTCCGCGACTTTGGAGCGCTGAACGAGGCCCCGTCAGTCGCCCAGCCGCACCGCGGATCCGGCGGTCTGGTCCGCCGCGCTGAAGCCCATCCGGTCGAGCGTGTAATACGCCCCGATGGCGATGATCGCGATGGCCGCGAATCCCAGAAGCATGGCTTTCATGGCGTGTTACTCCTTGGCGGTTTCGGCGCGCAGGTAGGCGATCAGGTCGTCCCTGTCCTGTTGCCTGGTGATGCGTTGCATGGGCATTTTCGTCCCCGGTATATAATGCTCGGGCCCGATGTCGAACAGGGCGTCGATGGTCTGGTCGGTCCAGACCAGATCGAGCCCGGTCAGGGCCTCGGAATAGCTGTAGTCGCTGACGGCCCCGGCGGGCCGCCCGAAGAGCCCGTAAAGCGACGGCCCCGCGCGGCGGGCGCTGCCGGGGGTCAGCGTGTGGCAGATCGAGCATTTGCGTTTGAACTGCCGTTCGCCGTTGGGCATCGTTTCGGGGTCCGACAGGAAACTGCGGTCGGCCATGTCGATCTGGCCCTGTTCGTCGAGCGTCGCGATGGGCCAGCTGTGCATCCGGTCATCCAGCCCGCCCGCGTGGATGTTGGCGCCATCGGGCGAAAAGGCCAGCGCCCAGATCGGCCCGCGCGTGGTGGCGCGGAAGTCGTTGACGATGCGCCAGCCGTCCGTCGCGACGACCATGATATAACCCTCGCCATCGCCCACCGCCAAAAGCGCGCCGTCGCGGCTGGCCTCCATTGCCAGGATCGGGCGGCGGTCCAACGTCAGATCGGCCAGCTGTGCGCCCGTGGCCAGATCGAGCGCCCGCGTGCCGCCGTCCACCGCGCCATAGGCCAGCCAGCCCGCGGCCTCGTTCAGAACGATCTCGTTCACGCCGAAGCCGTGTTCGACCACGCGCTGGTGTTCCTGACCCAGGGCCACGTCCCACATCCGGATCGTCCCGTCCGCCGAGGCCGAATAAAGGAACGCGCCGTCATCGGTGAAGGCCACATCGTTGACCGGCCCGCCATGCCCGCGCAGAAACCGCGCCTCGCCCGCGCCTGTGGGCCAAAGCCCAACGGTCCCGTCCCATGACGCCGTGGCGATCAGCGCGTCGTCGGGAGAGACGGCGATGCCCATGACCTTGCCCTTGTGGCCTTCGAACCGCTCTGAGGTGCCTGTCGCCGGATCCCACCGCATCAAAGCGAAATCGTCGCCGCCCGACCACAGCACGCCGTCACCCGCGAAAGTGACGGTGTTCACCGCCGCCTCGTGACCGTCCAGCCAGGCGGGGCTGCCATCGGACCAGAGCCCGACGGCGTTGTCGAAGCTCGCCGTGGCGATCCGGCCCGAGGGCGACACGGCGATGCCCATCACCGGGCCGCCGTGGCCGTCGAGCGTAAAGTATCCATTGGCCCAGGCCGGGGCGGCCAGGGCCGCCAGCGCGAACACCAGCGCGCGCATCGGCTATTCCGCCGGGGTGGCCCCTTTCGGGGCGGCGCCTTCGCGGGCCTTCACCTCATCGACCCAGAGCGAATGGTGCTCGCGCGCCCATTGCTCTTCGACATCGCCCTTGCCCATGGCGTCGAAGGCGCCCTCCATCCCGACCGAGCCGATGTAGATATGCGCCAGAATGATCGCCATCAGCACAAAGCTGACGATGGCGTGCCAAAGCTGGGAATACTGCATCTCTTGATGCGGGGCGAGGGTTTCGGGCAGGGGGGCCAGCCCCACCATCTCGGTGATGCCGAAGGCGTTGAGCTTGGCGAAGGTGGCCGCGAACATCGGCAGTTCGAACGGAAAGAGCAGCGCCAGGCCCGAGACGCTGATCGACGCGCCCAGCACGATCACCGACCAGAAGATCAGCTTTTGCCCGGCGTTGAACTTTTTGGCGGGGGGATGGCCCTTGGAAAAGATGCCGCCGCCCTTGAGCAGCCAGTTGATGTCGGTGCGGTCGGGAAGGTTGTGCATCACCCACAGGAAGAAGATGAAGACCAGCGCCACCATGAAGGCCCAACTGACGTTGTTGTGCACCCATTTCGAGACGATGGCGATGTCCGAGAACGCCTCGTGACCCAGCGCGGGGATCAGGAACTTGCGCCCCATCAGCGAGATGAGGCCGGTCAGGCCCAGCAGGATGAACGACCCCGCCAGCAGCCAGTGGCTGAACCGTTCGAACGCGGCAAAGCGCTGGATCGTGCGGCCGGTCTTGGGCCCGTCGATGCGGATGCGTCCGCGGATCAGGAAGAACAGGACCAAAAGCCCGATCGTGCCCAGCAGCAGATAGCCGCCATAGGTCAGCAACGGCCCTTCGCGGAACTCCAGCCACCACATGCCGCTGTCCTGGATCAGCACGGTGGCGGCCGGGCCGCGCACCTGGGTGCTGACATCGGCGGCGTCATAGCGCAATTGCAGCCATCCCAGGGAATCCGACGCGCCGCCCAGGGTGCCCAGCTGTTCGCTTTCCGGCGCGCCGCCGGTTGTCTCCAACGCGCGTTCGAGGCGCGCCGCGTCGTCGCCGGTTTTCAGGCCCTCCTGACGGCGCAGGATATCCTCGAGCGTGGTGGCCCCGCCGGTGGCCGAGCGGTCGATCTCGGGCAGGGCGTCTGCCTCTTGGGCGGAGGGGCCGGTTGGGGCCAGGGCCGCAAGGCCCAAGACCAGTACGATCAGAAGATGCCGCAGCAACGTCATTTGTGTGATCCTCGCTCTGTCGAATTGAAGCGCGGGCGGCCCTCTCCCCAAGGCCGTCGCGAAAGTTCGAGATTGGGCAATAGATAGCGCCCAAACTGGAACCTTCGACATGAAAAGGGGCCAGCACTGATCCCAGCGCTGGCCCCCAGTTCAATTCCGATCAGCCGCCTTTCTGATCGTAGGCCGTGCCCCAGCCCCAGGCGCCCGACCCAAAGCCGCGCGCCACGACGCGTTCGCGGTAGATCGAGGCGACGATGTCGCCATCGCCCGCCAGCAGCGCCTTGGTGGCGCACATCTCGGCGCAGATGGGCAGCTTGCCCTCGGCGATCCGGTTGCGGCCGTACTTGGCGAATTCGGCGGTCGAGTGGGTCTCTTCCGGGCCACCGGCGCAGAAGGTGCACTTGTCCATCTTGCCGCGGCTGCCGAAGTTGCCCGCCTGCGGATACTGCGGCGCGCCGAAGGGGCACGCGTAGAAGCAATAGCCGCAGCCGATGCAGAGGTCCTTGGAGTGGAGCACCACCCCTTCCTCGTTCTGGTAGAAGCAATCCACCGGGCAGACCGCCATGCAGGGCGCATCCGAACAATGCATGCACGCGACCGAGATCGACCGTTCGCCGGGCTTGCCGTCGTTGATCGTCACCACCTTGCGGCGGTTGATCCCCCAGGGAACCTCGTGTTCGTTCTTACAAGCCGTGACGCAGGCGTTGCATTCAATGCAGCGTTCGGCGTCGACGAGAAATTTAGCTCGTGCCATAGGTCATCTCCTCCTTACGCTGGCATGATCTTGCAGAGAGTCGCCTTGGTCTCCTGCATCTGGGTGACAGAGTCGTAGCCGTAGGTCTGGGCGGTGTTGGTGGATTCACCCAGAACATACGGATCGGCCCCTTCGGGGTAGTGGGACCTGCGGTCTTCGCCCTGCCAGTGCCCGCCGAAGTGGAAGGGCATGAAGGCCACGCCGGGCGCCACACGCTCGGTCAGCATCGCCATCACCTTGACCTTGCCGCCTTCGGGGCCTTCGACCCAGACCTGGCTGCCGTCCCTGACGCCGAGGTTGTTGGCGTCGCGCGGGTTGATCTCGATGAACATGTCCTGCTGCAGTTCCGCCAGCCACGGGTTCGACCGGGTTTCGTCCCCGCCGCCCTCGTATTCGACCAGACGGCCCGAGGTGAGGATGATCGGGAAGTCGCCCGAGAAGTCGGTCTTCTGGATCGAGCTGTACATCGTCGGCACGCGCCAGAACTTCTTGTCCTCGTAGGTCGGGTAATCCGCCACCAGATCGTACCGGCTGGTGTAGAGCGGTTCGCGGTGCAGCGGCACCGGGTCGGGGAAGGTCCACACGACTGCGCGGGCCTTGGCGTTGCCGAAGGGCGCGCATTCGTGCTTGATCGCCACCCGCTGGATGCCGCCCGAAAGGTCGGTCTTCCAGTTGGTGCCCGGGCCCGCCACGGCGTCGATGGCGGCGCGCTCGTCGTCGGTCAGGTCGCCGTCCCAGCCCAGGTCCATCAGCATCTGCATGGTGAATTCCGGATATCCGTCCTGGATTTCCGAATTCTGCGATGCCACGCCCTCGGCCAGCAGGTTGTCGCCGTCCCGTTCGACGCCAAAGCGCGCGCGGAACGTCAGACCGCCCTTCGAGACCGGCAGCGACATGTCATAGAGGTTGGCCGTTCCCGGGTGCTTCATCTCGGGCGTGCCCCAGCAGGGCCAGGGCATGCCGTAGAAATCGCCGTCCGCCGGGCCACCGTTCGCGCGCAGCGTGGTGCGGTCGAAGGTGTGCTGGTTCTCCATGTGCAGTCGCAGGCGTTCCGGCGACTGGCCGGTATAGCCGATGGTCCACATGCCGCGGTTGAACTCGCGGGTGATGTCCTCGATCAGCGGCTCGTCGCCGTTGATCGCGATGTTGCGGAAGATCCGGTCGGTAAAGCCGAACTTGTCCGAGAAGAGCTTGAGGATCTCGTGGTCCGTCTTCGATTCGAAGAGCGGGTCCACCACCTTTTCGCGCCACTGGATCGACCGGTTCGACGCGGTGACCGACCCGTAGGTCTCGAACTGCGTCGCGGCGGGCAGCAGATAAACACCGTCGGTGCGGTCCTGCATGATCGCCGACACGGTCGGGTAGGGGTCCACCACGACCATCAGGTCGAGCTTTTCCATCGCCGTCTTCATTTCCGGCAGACGGGTCTGCGAGTTGGGCGCGTGGCCCCACAGAACCATCGCGCGGGTGTTGTCGGGCTGATCGAGGTTTTCTTTGTCCTCGAGCACGCCGTCGATCCAGCGGCTGACCGGGATGCCGGTCTGGTTCATCATCTTCTTGCCGCCGAACTCGGCATCCGAGAAGCGGGCCTGCAGCCAGTCCCAATCCTCTTCCCAGACCCGGGCCCAGTGTTTCCACGAGCCTTCGGCCAGGCCGTAATAGCCCGGCAGCGTGTCAGCCAGAACGCCGAGGTCGGTGGCGCCCTGCACGTTGTCGTGGCCGCGGAAGATGTTGGTGCCGCCGCCGGCGGTGCCCATGTTGCCCAGCGCCAGCTGCAAGATGCAATAGGCGCGGGTGTTGTTGTTGCCGTTGGTGTGCTGGGTGCCGCCCATGCACCAGATCACGGTGCCGGGACGGTTGTTGGCCAGCGTGCGCGCGACGCGCTCAAGCTGCGAACCGGGCGTGCCGGTGACGCGCTCGACTTCTTCGGGGGTCCAGCGGGCCACTTCTTCCTTGATCTGGTCCATGCCCCAGACGCGGGTGCGGATGAACTCCTTGTCCTCCCAGCCGTTCTCGAAGATGTGCCACAGGATGCCCCAGACCAGCGCCACGTCCGAGCCCGGACGGAAGCGGACGTATTCGTCCGCATGGGCCGCGGTGCGGGTGAACCGCGGGTCGCAGACGATCAGCGGCGCGTTGTTCTGTTCCTTGGCGCGCAGCATGTGCAGCAGCGACACCGGGTGCGCCTCGGCGGGGTTGCCGCCAATGAGGAAGATCGCCCGGCTGTTGTGGATGTCGTTGTAGCTGTTGGTCATGGCGCCGTAGCCCCATGTGTTCGCCACGCCCGCCACGGTGGTCGAGTGACAGATCCGCGCCTGGTGATCGACGTTGTTGGTGCCCCAGTAGGCGGCGAATTTGCGGAAGAGATAGGCCTGTTCGTTGTTATGCTTGGCCGAGCCCAGCCAGTAGACGCTGTCGGGGCCGCTTTCGTCGCGGATCGCCATCATCTGGTCGCCGATCTCGTTGATCGCCTGCTCCCACGAGATCTTGACCCACTCGCCGTTCTCTTTCTTCATCGGGTACTTGAGGCGGCGTTCGCCATGCGCGTGCTCGCGCACCGCGGCCCCCTTGGCGCAATGAGCGCCGAGGTTGAACGGGCTGTCCCAGCCGGGCTCCTGCCCGATCCAGACGCCGTTGCTGACTTCGGCGACGACGGTGCAGCCGACCGAACAATGAGTGCAGACGGATTTGACGGTCTCGACCGCGCCGGACACCGCCTGTTGCGCGCTGGCCTGCTGGACCGATCCTGCTGTGGCCGCGATCGCGGCAAGCCCGCCGACGGCCAGGCCCGATCCGCGCAAAAAGGCGCGGCGGTCGACCGATTGACCTGCGATTTCAGACAGGATGCCGTTCCGCTGGGGGCGTCGGGCGACCCCGTTGGTCTTTTTCCTGAGCATGTTTCCCTCCCTTTGCACCCCCGCGGGCGCGTGATCCGTTGCGACCGGGCGCGCCGGTCAAATGGCTTGGGCCCTCAGAAGCGGGCCGAAGCGAGGTAGGCGCGGGTGTGCGCGGTATCCTGCATCTTGCCGTCGTCGACGGGCGCAGGGGCGGCGTCGGCCTCGGTGCCGGACGCGGCGACAGCGGCCACCGCGGCAGGCGCGGCGGTGCCGGCCAGTTTCAGAAAATCGCGGCGGCTGGCGCCCTCGGTTTTCGCGGTCATGAAAGGTTCCTTCCTTTCTTCTTGGTCATGCGGCCCGGACCGGGCCACGGTGGATGGCGGAGCAAGCCGCCGGTTCAGCGCCGGATCACTCCGGCTGAAGTCGGAACGCCTCGCGCTCGATCTCCATGAAAGCGCGCCCGACGCTGCCGAGCGCGCAATACATCATGCCCGTCTTCGCGCCCTCGAGGTCGGCAAAGAAATGCCCGGCCCAGGGGGCGAGGTGGCGGTTGAAGAAGGTCTTCTGGTCGGCCAGTGTCGCCGGCGCCGAGAAGCGCCCGACGATCAGCCCCGCCATCACCTCCATCAGGGTGGCTATGTTGTCTTCGGGTTCGTAGACATTGGGCGCGCGGGCGATCCGGCGCGCGGCCAGATCGTTGCGCAGCACCGCCAGCGGCTTTTCGTTCAGAAACCCGGTCAGGTAATAGCTGGCGTAGGGCAGCAGCTCGCCGCGCCCCATGCCGATGAAGAGCGCGTTGAATTCGCGGGTCGCGTCCTTGGGCTTGGTCGTGGCGGCGCATTCCGCCAGCCGCGCGATGGCGCGGCCCAGGTCGGTGTCGTCGCCGGTCAGCCCGGCTGTCTGCGACAGCAGCAATTCGTCCGGAGGCCCGGACAGCATCAACCCAAGATAGTTGTAAAGATCGGCACGAAGACGATCTTCGGGGGCGATATCGGTGGTTTCGGCAGCGGCGCTGCTCATGAATCGTCCTCGAACCTGAATTGCATACGACGGGGTACGGCAACAACTGAGTAGTCGTCGTCAGTTTCGGTCTCAAGCGCCGCTTCGGCCATTACGACCTTGGTCGTAGGTTCCGTAGCAGACCGGTCATTTTCCTGACTCTTTTCGGTGGGTTCGGCTTTGGCCGTCTGCGGCTCCGCCGTGTCGGCCGCCGGGGTGTTTTCCGCCTCCAGCGCCTCGATATGCTTCAACAGACCCTTGCCCACGCGGTAGGCGGTCTTGACCCCCGGCGCGTCGGTCGCGGCGGCGGTGAAGTCGTCGTCGTAATCGTTCAGCCCGTCGAGATTCGCCAGCACCGGGTTCAGCCGCCAGAGCCGACGCAGCGCGCGGCGGCGCAGGCGTTCGGGGACGGCCTTGTTCATGAAGCCCGAAATGTCGTCGCCCAGTTTCAGCGCGTCCGGGTCCGGAAGGTCGTATTCGGCCAGGATCTCTTCGTCGGTTTTTTCGGCGACCTTGGCGGCCTCGGCCTCCTCGGTGGCGCGGGCGCGCGCCTCGGCCTCGGCGGCTTGCTCGGCCTCGACGGCGGCGCGGCGGCGGGACCAGAAATCGCCCCGGCTCATGACCCGCCGGCCTTTCGGGTGCGCGACGGCGCGCGGTAGACATCGGTGGGCTGCGAGATTCGAGGATCGCCGATCCCGTCCTCCTGACGCGCGTCGCGATGCTTGCGGCGCTTGCGTTTGACGAAGGGCTCTTCGACGTAATGCGCCTCGACCCATGCCGCGACCCAGGCGAGCAGCCCGTCGGGCATCGGCACCTTTTCGACGATCTCGTCGCCGCTTTCGCTGAACATCTGCCCTTCGTGCACCGAGGCGGTCACCAGATGCACGTGGTAGGGCCAGTCCGACGCGGGATCCTCTTCGGGCCGCAGCACCACATATACGCAGGGCACCGCCTCAGAAAGGGCGGTCCTGTAGGCCTCGGCTTCGCCACGATAGAGCGTCAGCGGCACGGTGTCGGCGTGAAATTCCGCCGCCTCGCCATCCTCGCGCAGCAGTTTCCAGCGCGCGGGCGGCGCGCCCGGCAGCACGGCGACCGGTTTCCAGACCCATTTGGCCCAGCGCGTCACCCCCGGCAGGCGCCGGATCACGACGCCCACGGGCAGCGTGACCGATTTCTGCGTCTCAAGCGTCACGTCGTCCCCCCTTGCACGGCGTATGCTTTCGCCGCGCGGTTGCCCTTGTCCCTCCCGGACCCGGGCGCTATCCCTCTCCACACGGCACCAAGGTTAAGCGCAGGTCAGGCCTGGATGGCAAGACCCAAGTGCGGAACCGAGGGGGAGATCGGGGGGAAGATCATGGCCAAGACGGTGATGGTGTGCGACTGCCTGGGCAGTCAGACGGTGGATGCAGAGGCGATCGGGGCAGGGAGCGGCCAGCAGGTCAGCCGGGTCTACCGGGCGCTTTGCCAGCAGGATGCCGAAGCGGCGGCCAAGGCCATAGCGGCGGGCGACGTGATCGTCGCCTGCCAGCAGGAAAGCGCGTTTTTCGAGATGCTTGCCGAAGAGCTGGGCGTCGACGCGCCGGGCTTTGTCGACATCCGCGACCGCGCGGGCTGGAGCGACGAGGGCGCAAAGGCCGGCCCCAAGATGGCCGCGCTGGTGACCGAGGGAATGCTGAACGTGCCCGCGCCGCGCGCGGTGGATGTGGTCAGCGAAGGCACCTGCCTGATCGTCGGGCCGGGCGAGGTGGTGTTCGCCGTGGCCGCCGATCTCTGCGAGACGCTGGCGGTGACGGTGCTGCAGACCGACACCGCCGAGCCGCCGGCCGACCGCCGCTTCGACGTGGTGCGCGGGCGTCTCAACCGCGCGCAGGGTGCGCTTGGCCGGTTCGACGTGCGGATCGACGGCTTTGCCCAGCTGATCCCCGGCGGGCGCGGCGGTTTCGGTTTCTCCGCGCCGCGCGACGGCGCGAAATCCGCCTGCGACATCCTGCTCGACCTGACCGGCGACCGGCCGCTTTTCCCCGCGCCCGAAAAGCGCGAGGGCTATCTGCGCGCCGACCCGCGCCAGCCCGCCGCGGTGGCGGCAGAGGCGGCCAAGGCCGCGCAGTTGGTCGGGACGTTTGAAAAGCCCTTGTATGTGCGGCTTGAGCCCTCGCTCTGCGCCCATTCGCGCGCCGAACAGCCGGCATGTTCCAAGTGTCTCGACATCTGCCCCACAGGCGCGATCACCAGCGCGGGCGATCACGTCGCCATCGACCCGATGATCTGCGCGGGCTGCGGCGCCTGTTCGGCGCTCTGCCCCTCGGGGGCGATCAGCTACGACGCGCCGCCCGTAGCGACGATCTTTCGCCGCCTCGACACGCTGGCGGGCGCGTACCGCAAGGCGGGCGGTGCAACACCCCGCCTGCTAGTGCATGACAGCGGTCACGGGGCCGAGATGATCCGGCTCGCCGCGCGCTTCGGGCGCGGGTTGCCCGCCGATGTGATCCCGTTCGAGACGGACACGCTGGCGGGCTTCGGCCATGCCGAGATGCTGGCGGCGCTGTCCTGCGGCTTTGCCGCCGTCGATGTGCTGCTCTCGCCGCGCACCGAACGTGACACCCCCGCGCACGAAACGGCGCTGGCCAATGCGATTGCCGGTCGCGACGCGGTCCGGCTGCTCGACCTCGCCGATCCCGAGGCTTTGCCGGAGGCGCTTTACGACGTGGACGCTGCCAGTGCCGCCGACCCGGTGCTGCCCATCGGCACAAGGCGGCAGGTCACCCGCGTCGCCGCCAAGGCGCTGCAGCCGCAGGGCGGGGTGATCGACCTTCCGGCGGGCGCGCCTTATGGCGCGGTGCTGGTCGACACCGACGCCTGCACGCTTTGCCTGTCGTGCGTGTCGCTCTGCCCCTCGGGGGCGCTGGGCGACAACCCCGACAAGCCGCAGCTGCTGTTCCAAGAGGACGCCTGCCTGCAATGCGGGCTTTGCGCCAACATCTGCCCCGAGCAGGCCATCGCGCTGGAGCCGCGGCTGAACCTCGCCGACAGCGCGCTGTCCCAGCAAGTGCTGAACGAGGAAGAGCCCTTCGCCTGCGTCGAATGCGGCGCGCTCTTCGGGGTCAAGTCGACCATCGAGAAGATCAGCGAAAAGCTGGCCGGGCATTCGATGTTCGCCAATCCCGATGCGCTGCGGATGGTGCAGATGTGCGACAATTGCCGCATCCAGGCGCAGTATCATTCCGAAAACAACCCCTTCGCGGGGGGCGAACGGCCCAGGCCGCGCACGACGGACGACTATTTGGCCGAACGCAAGTCTCCCGGCCCTCGCCGGGACCACTGATCGCCGTCCGCGTCGTCCGCGCCCCGGACCTGATCCGGGGCCTCCAGGCGGCGCGCGGCGAGGTGCCGGGTCAGGCCCGGGACGGCGTTTAGCGGGATTGCACCGGCTGACCCAGGTCTGCGGGGGGCACGTCGGCGACGAAGGCCATGATGTTTTCCAGATCGTCCAGCGTCATCTCGACTGGCGCAATCGGCGACGGTCGGGTGCGGTCGAAGGGAGGCGTGACCTCGGCCACCTGGGTGAAGGCGGGATGCGGGTTGAGCGCGTAGAAGCTCTGGAACCGGTCCTCCCAGTCCGGCAGCGCCTTGAGCACCGCGAAAGAGGGCGTCGAGCCGATCGCGTTCATCCGGTTGGTGTCGTTCACCACATGGCAGCGCCCGCACATCGACAGGCTGGTCTTTTCGCCGCGCGCGGCATCGCCGTCATAGCTGACCTCGGCGACGGCCACGACCTCCTTGACCGACGCGGAGAACACCTGCGCGCCGTCCACCGCAAAGCTGTCCACCGTGCCGCGCCCCACGTCCGAGCGCAGCCAGTCGGCAAAGCGCTGTGCATCCGGGTCTGCGCCCACCGCCAGTTTCCAGACCTGCCCCAGCCCCTCGAAGGCCAGTACGCCGTCCGCGCCGAAGACCGCCTCGGCCTCGGCCCCGTCTTCGACCAGCGTGACCCGCGTCGCGGTCTTGAGCGCGAAACGCGGCAGGATGAATTTCAGCAGACCGCTTTCCGACAGGGCCGCAGGCGCGGCCAGCCGGAACGCCTTGTCGTCGGCCATGGCCCACGACGGCGCGAACAAAAGCCCCAGGGCCAGCAAACCGTACCGCATGGCGCACCTCCTCGTCTTGCAAGCCTACGGGGGCTGGCTTACACCGGTCAATGCTGCAAATTCTGGACAGGAGGGGAGCGGTCCGATGAGCGACGATTTCAACATGTCGATGCGCAAGTTTCTGAAACAGGTGGGCGTCACCAGCCAGCAGGCCATCGAAGAGGCGATGCGCGGCGCGGGTACCGCGGGCAAGGAGTTCGAGGCCAAGGTGGTGCTGACCATCGACGGGCTCGACCTTGAACATGTGGTGACCGGCAAGATCAAGGGACAGGACTGACGTGGCAGTAACGCGCGAGTCCGTTCTGGCCGCTCTGAACACCGTGACGGATCCGGTGTCGGGCAAGGATATCGTCGAGGCCGGTCTGGTCCGGGCGCTGAACGTGGACGGCGCGTCGGTGCGTTTTGTGCTCGAGGTCGCACCCGAGCGCGCCAAGGATTACGCGCCGGTGCGCGACGCCGCCGAAGCGGCGGCGAAAGGCGTCGACGGGGTGGCGCAGGTCACCGCCGCGCTGACCGCCCATCAGGCCAAGGCCCCGCCCGACCTCAAGGGCAACGCGGGCCACGGCAAGCCGGTCAGCCCGCTGCAGGGCGGGCCGGAAAAGATCCCCGGTGTGCAGAGCATCATCGCCATTGCCAGCGGCAAGGGCGGGGTGGGCAAATCCACCGTCTCGGCGAACCTGGCCTGTGCGCTCGCGGCCGAGGGGCGGCGCGTGGGTCTGCTGGATGCCGACGTCTACGGGCCGAGCCAGCCGCGGATGCTGGGGGTCAGCGGACGCCCGGCCAGCCCCGACGGCAAGACCATCCTGCCGATGCGCAATTTCGGCGTGACGATGATGTCCATCGGGCTGATGACCAACGAGGGCCAGGCGGTGGTCTGGCGCGGGCCTATGCTGATGGGCGCGCTGCAGCAGATGATGATGCAGGTGCAATGGGGCGCGCTCGACGTGCTGCTGGTCGATCTGCCCCCGGGCACCGGCGACGTGCAGATGACGCTGGCGCAGAAGGCGCAGGTCGACGGCGCCATCGTGGTCAGCACACCGCAGGACGTGGCGCTCTTGGATGCGCGCAAGGGCATCGACATGTTCCAGCAGATGAAGGTCCCGATCCTCGGGCTGATCGAGAACATGTCCACCCACATCTGCTCGAACTGCGGACATGAGGAGCATATCTTCGGCCATGGCGGCGTCGCCGCCGAGGCGGAAAAGCTGGGCGTGCCGCTCTTGTCGGAGATTCCGCTGCACCTCGATATCCGCATGGCCGCCGACGGCGGCGCGCCGATCGTGGTGTCGAAACCCGACAGTCCGCAGGCGACGGCGTTCCGAGACTTGGCGCGCCGGCTGGTGGAGATGGGCAAGGCATGAGCCTCGCCCCCACGTTCCCGCCGCTGATGCAGGGCAGGCTGGCCGGGGCGCAACCGCCGTTCGAGGCGGCGCTGCGCGCCGCGCGGGAGGGCTGCGACGCGGGGCTGATCCTTTACGATCCGGGCCCGGCGGCGCTGGAGGCGGCCATCGTCCTAGCCCCCGAGGTGCCGCTGGCCGAGGCCATGACCATGCTGCCGCTCTGCGGCGTGTCGCTGCAGAACGCGCTGGGCGCGCTGGGGCCGTCGGAACTGGCGGTCCAGCTGGGCTGGTTCGGCGAGATCGTCGTCAACGGGGCCAGTGCGGGCAGGCTGCGCGCCGCCGCCAGCACCGCCGATCCGGCGGCGCAGCCGGATTGGCTGGTCGTGGGGCTGTCGCTGGACTTCGTACCGGAGGGCGATGGCGGCGACACCCCGGACCGCACGGCGCTTTATGCCGAGGGCTGCGGGGATCTGACGCCCGAACAGGTGCTGGAAAGCTGGTCGCGGCACCTGCTGACCGGCATCCACCGCTGGGAAGACGAGGGCATTGCCGCTTTGCACCGGGACTATTCCGGCCTCGTGCACGGTCTGGGCGACCCCATGCGGCACGGTGGCGAAAGCGGCACGTTTCTGGGCCTCGACGAACGTCTGGGCCTGTTGTTCAAGACGGCAGGGGGTACGCGGCTTCTCCCGCTGACGCAGCTTCTGGAGGAGGGACGGCCATGAACCTTGCCCGCGCGATCCATTTCGACGAATCCGACATGAACGTCTTTCATTCGCCGGCGCGCACCGGTGAATGGTGCGTGTCGGGCGGGTTCGAGTTTTCCAACTGGACCGAGGCCGACCTGACCGGCAAGGCGCGACAGGCCTTCGCGAACGGCTGGCTGGGGGTGGAAACCTTCGGCCGGGTCAGCTTTGTCGCGGTGACCAAGATCGAAGAGGCGGAACGCGACATGCTGGTGGACCGGCTGGCGCGGCATTTCGTCGAGGTCTACGGCGCGCCCTCGGTCGAGGCCGCGTCGCCGGTGGCGGCGGAAGAAATCGCGCAGATGGTGCAGATGTGCGACGACCACGCGCCGAACACGCTGCTGACCGTCGCACGTGAATTGACCGAGGCCGGGGTGCGCGAAACGTTCCGCGTGATCGCGCCGCAGGAGGCCGACATCATGCAATTCGCCGTGCACGGGTCGCTGGACGAGTGAGGCCCGAGCTCTGGCAGGCACGGTGCGCATGAATGCGCACCCTACACTGTTGCGCGCGGCCCCGTAGGGTGCGCATTCATGCGCACCGCTCCCGCTGCTGTCACAGCAGGCCGCGAATCGGTTCCAGAAGCCCCTTGTTGCGCAAGGTCCGCACCGGGTAGCTGTCGTCGTGCAGGATGCGGTCGATGGAGAACCCCGGTTCGATCTTGGCCAGCTTGTCCGCGGTGGCCTTCGCCTTGTCGTATTGCCGGTCGAGCGCGTAGAGCGCCAGAAGGTGGCGATGCGCCGGGCGAAACGCCGGCGCGGCGCGGGCGGCGGCTTCTCCGGCCTCGATGGCGATGCCGGGGCGGTTGCAGGCCACGGCCACGATGCAGTGATACAGATCCCACCAGTGGCGGAACGGCGAGTGCCGCGCGATCTGCCGCGCGCGATCGGAATGCTCCAGCGCCTTGTCGTGCTCGCCCGCGAGATTCGTCGCGACCGCCAGAGACAGCCAGCCGAACCCGCCCGAGGGATTTCGCTCGACCGATTGCTTTGCCAGGTCCATCGCTCCGGCCGCATCGCCCAGCGCCATCACCCGCACCTGGCCGATCAGCGCCTGCACCAGCGCGTTGTCGGCGCCCTGTTCCAGCGCCTTGTGGTTCATCTCGTGCAATTCGTCGGACACCGCGTCGATGTCCTTTTCCAGCAGCTCGATCATCTGGATGTTGCGGATCAGGCAGCGCCAGGCCGTGTAAATGCCGTTGCCGTCGATGTCATGGGCCTGGCTGAGCAAGCTGTCGGCCTCGCGCAGCGCCTCCGGCTCAAAGCTGAACATCCGGTACATCGCCAGACGCGACAGCGCGGTCGCGCGCGCCTCGGGGCGCGTCGTCTCGACCGCCAGCGGCAGCTTGCTGAGCGCCCGGTCGGCCGCCTCGAAAACGATCGAGGCCACCCGCACGCTGGGGGTCAGCACCTCGGCCGGGCTGTCGAGACTTTCCTGCATCGAATGCAGAACCCGGGCCGAGGGCAGGTGCACGATCTTGATGTAGACGAAGCTCGACCCTTCGTTCTCCACCAGATCGCAGCATATCTCGAGATCGCCGCGGTCGTTATCGCCGGCGTCCAGCGGCAGGCCCGCCTGCCGCCAGGCGCGCACCTGCTCGGCGATGTTCTCGCCGATCCGGTCGGTGAGCACGTCGCCGATCAGGCTCGCCATCCCGCCGGTGTGAACCTGGGTCCGGCAGCGCATCAGAAGCCCTTTGGGCTGCGAGGGGCGGGCCGCGTCGAGCCGGGTCTGCAGCCGCGCGCGCTCTTCCCGCAGCCAGTCCTCGAATTCGGGGTCGCGCACGTCCAGCCCTTCCAGCAGGTCGCGGCTGCCCTCGATCTTCAGATCCGCGCTGAGCACGTCGACATCCAGTTGCGCGGGGACGAGCGAGATTGTCGTGCGATCGGCGAGGATGCAGCCGGAATGCGCCCCCAGCATGGTCCGCAGCTTGCTGAGCGCCTGACGCAGATTGGCGCTGGCCTGTTCGGGGGCGAAGGTGCTCCATAGCTTGTCCTCCAGCCAGCGGCGCGGGCGCGACATGCCCGGGCTGAGCACCAGAAGCGCCAGCAAACCCTGGTTCTTGGCGCCGACCGGCGTCAGGTTCGCACCGTCCGCCGCCGTGACCTGAAGCGGGCCGACGAGTGTGATGCGCAGGTGTCCCTCGTCCTTCTTCATGCCAAAGTCCCCTAAACCTAACCGGGTTGCCAACCGATTGATGTCAACGAAGGCATAGCATCGGGGCCATGTTCCGGCAATGGGCGTGAAAGATGCGTTAATTCTTCGCGCAGAGCGCGATAGGCTTTGACCGGCGGCGCAGCATCATGAAATGGTTCAAATAATTGTTTGGCACGGGGGAGCTGTATGACAATTTACGGCGGACAAGGTGGCCAGGGCGGGCAAGGCGGCCAGGGCGGACAAGGTGGCCAAGGCGGCCAAGGCGGCCAAGGCGGCCAAGGCGGTCAGGGTGGCCAAGGCGGTCAGGGCTTCGGGGCCTCGCCCTATCTTACCAATGCCATGGCGCTCGCGCGCGATGGCACGCAGCATTATTGGAATGGGACGGCCTCTCGAACGCCGCCGCAGGCCGGGCGCGACACATGGCAAGCGTTCAAGGCGCTGGCCGGCTTCCCGCGGCAATCGGTGATCGACCAGGCGCTCTTGCAGATGTTCACCGTCGATCTGGACAGTTCGGACCAGGCCAACACAACCGGCGGTATCTCGATCGGGGGGCAGACGCTGGCGACGCTGGAAAAGCCCGAGGCCGAGTTCCTGGCGGAGCACCAGCTGCATTTCTTGCGTGCCGCCGCCGATCTGCGCGGCGACCGCATGGCCGAGATCGTGACCGAGACGACCGACCTCATGTCCTTCTTCGGCATGGTCGGCTATCTCAGTGAAGAGGCGACCAAGTGGACGCTCTGGGTCGCCAACGCCGCATGGCGGCTGGCCAACAACCTGGAAATGCCTCTCAAGCTTGGCTTCGACGTGCCGCGCCCGATCACCATGTCCTACGAGGTGCAGCCCTGCATCCAGACGCCGGGTCATGGCGCCTGGCCAAGCGGGCACGCCACCGAATCCTTCGCGCTGGCGACCGTGCTGACGCGGCTCGTTTATCCGGGGGCGTTCGATCCCAAGGCGGCGATCACCGCGCAGAACGAGCTTTACCGCCACGCCGCGCGCATCGCCATGAACCGGACCGTGGCCGGGGTGCATTACCCGTCCGACAGCATGGCCGGTGCGGTGCTGGGCATCACCATGGCCGAGGCGCTGGTCAATCTGCTCGACGGCAAACCGGCGACGCCGCAACGCACCTATCACGGCGCCAGCTATGCGGGGGATTTCAATCTGACCCTGCTGGCCGAGGCGCTTGACTACGACGCCATCATCGGCACGGGCAGCACCGATCTTTCCGGTGTCACGGCGCCGGCTTGGATGGCGCATATGTGGGCGGACGCCCTGAAGGAATGGACCCCCGGCACTGGGGGCTGAGAGTTTTAACGAGTTTTAAAGGTGGCGCGCGGAGTCTCCGCGTGTTTTGGTGACCAGTAGGCCGGAGGTGCAGACCTCCGGCCAAGTTTTTTTGGGAGCACTAGATCTGAAAGGCTTCGATGCAGTCTGCGAGCGTGTCGCGCAGAAGTTCGGAGGGTTCGTAATCCAAAAAGAGTATGATTTTCCATTCATCCAAAACACTCTCGGGAATTTGACCATCGGGTAAGGTCGCGAGTACCCAACATGCGTGGGCCTTCCATCTTGCCCCGCCAATTTCGGCCTGCCCTCTTAACTTGAAAATACGGAAGACGTCTTCGTTATTGAGCGAGCCGTCCTTGGCTTTTTGAATCAAACCTGGCGCATGAACCTTTAGAATGATCAATCCCGTATAGAGATGTAGCCTCGCTTCGGGACGCTCAATTGGCTCAGGGGTTAGTACTGCAAGCGCAGCGATCCGTTCGACATCTCGCAGGCCGAGACCTGCGTGGTGATCGACGTATCCAAGATATGTTTCAAGCCATCGAAACTTCCACGAGGCCTCCAGCCCCAGTTGCTCCGATACGTACCGAAAGTGATCGATTTGCAGTTGAGTCGATGGCCCCCTGCGCGCAGGCCGCGGAACAAGCGGCATCGTCAGCGTGATGAATTTTTGCAGATACTTTTCGGCCTGAACCCCGGACCCGTACCTTGCTCTGACCGAGTTGGCCAATTCCGCCGAATTCACACCAAGGATGAAGTGCACGTTCGGAACGTCGAAGAAGTGCTTGATCACTTCCAGCAGGCTCAGTGCATAGTCCGGCCGGCATCTGTCCAGCTCGTCGACAACGATCACCAGCTTGGTCTCGTCAGATGCGACCTGGGACAACCCCTCGCGGAACCCTTCCATGGCGTTGCGGCGATTTTCCTCGGTGCGCCAGAAGTCTCGTGTCGCGTCGCCAAGCTCTTTGCTGCCAGCGTCCAGCGCATCGTCGGCAAGGCTTTGCGTGGGGTCCGGAATCTCGTGCAACGCGCCGGCTGTTGCATATGCGATCCCGAGGCGCAGCAATGCCCGCCCGAACATGGGCGCGTAGCTTTTGACCTTGGCCAGCCCCTTTTTCTTTGCCGATCCGGATTTCGAGCCGCCCAAGCTCTCCAGGCGCTCGGCGACGACCCCGACGATGGAAACCAGCGGATCGTCCAGGTAGTCGTGTTTGAAGGCGTCGAAATAGACCGTTGTGGCCGTGCCGCCGTTCTCAGCGACATGCGCGCCGACCCAGCACTTCAGGAAAACGGATTTCCCGGCACCCCATGGGGCGTCGAGCGCGACCACCATCGGTTCCGAGACCCGTTCGACCAGATCGGACAGCTTTTGGCCATCCTTCGCGCGCCCAAGTCTGCAGTGCTTTTCAAAGCCCTCATTATAGAGGTCGATCTTTGGTTCCGGCACGGTCAGCCGCATGGTGTCCTCCGGGCAGAGCAGGCGGCATGACGTGTCGGCGCGACCTCAGTTGCGCGGCCGCGCGCCGGCGTGAATGTCGACGGTCACCGGGCCGAGGCGCGTCTGCGCGGCGGCGGGGACAGGCACCAGCGGCAGAACGGCGGGGTCGAGATCGTCGATCTGGTTGCCGCCGCCTTGCGCGGCATTGGCGACGATCGTCGGCGCGCACATGGCCAGCGCCCGGGTCATGCGCCCGGCGGCGACGCTGGTGCCGTTCAAGAGCCGCGCGCTGTCGGTATAGGTGCCCGCGGCCAGAACGCCCCAGAAGAGCCGCCCGTCGTCGGCCACGGTGGAACCGACCGGCCCGTGCATCGTCCATTCCGCCCCTTCGGCGGTGTAAAGCGAGGGCGGCAGCGAGTCCGTGGCGGTGTCGCGCTCGACCGCGCCGACGGTGAAGACCTGCCGCACCGGCACGGGCGGATGCGCATCAGGCGTCCAGCCGGCGGTGGTCAGGGCGCTGAGGCTGTCGGCGTATTCGATGGGGCAATCGTCGGCCAGGTGGCTCCAGTCCTGCAGGGTCTTGTCCCAGCCATAGGCGCCGGGCGCGTCGAAATAGGATTGCCGCGCGCCGGGCCGGTAACCGGCGAGGCTCTCGTCGCGCTGGACTTGCAGATGCACCGCCGCCTCGTCCGCGCCCTCGTAGCGGAGGCCGATGGTCCAGGCGCCAGCGGTGGCCAGCGCCTCGCCGGCCAGCTTGTTGTCGGTCTGTGCAACCGCAAGGACATGATGCGCGCGGCGCACCTGCCCGTCGTCCAAGGGGTGTTCGGGCACATGATAGAGCCGCGCCACCGCCGCGCCGTTGCGCATCAGCGACCGGTATTCCCCCGGCGGGATCGGCGCAAAGCCCGAGGCCACGCCATCGGGCGTGGTCAGCGCGATCTGCAACGCGGTCGAAGGGGTCGCGGGGTCGGTGTGGATCTCGACGAAGCTCGCGGTTTGGTCGCCGGGCTGGATGCGCCAGGTCAGGTGCCGGTCGCTGTCCTGCGCCGCGCTGCCCGCGTCATAGCCGAAGCGCGTCACCAGATTGCCGCGATAGGCGTTGCCGAAGGACCAGACCACGCGCACCGGCTGGCCGGTCACCTCTTCCCACAGCTTGGCCTCGCGCGCGACCTGGTATTCGGTGAACCGCGTACCGTCCTTGGGCCCGGCGAGGATGCCCATCGACAGGTTGACGATCACCGGCGCCTTGGGGTCGATCTGCGCCGCCTGCCGCAGGATCCAGCGAATGCCCTGCACCATGTAATTCTCGAACTTGGTGCCCGACGTGTCCTCGACCGCCGAGGCGGGCAGTTGCACGCCAAGAAGCGGCCAGTCGCGCGCAGGATTGCTGGCGTCGTCCGGGTCGGCCCCGGCGGCCAGATCGAGAACATGGGTGCCGTGGGTCAGCGCGAAATCGGTCGAGCGGCGTTCGTCGATGCGGCAGAGCCGGGCGTTGAGCGCGGAATAGACCGCCCATTCGTCCGGCGCCGCGCCCTGGTCGAGATAGGCGTCGATGTCGCGGCGGGTCAGCACCTCGCCCAGATAGACGCGGCGCGGGGCGTCGCCCTGCCGGGGTGCGGCCTCTTCGATGGCCTGCAGCCAGATCGCCTCGAACCGGCTGCCATAGCCCTTGCCCTGCCGCCGCCGGAACCGCGCGTTGAGAAAGCCGATGCCGTCGTCGATGATGGCGACGATGGGCGTGGTCTTTTTGGGTTTGCGCCCGGTGGCCGGTTCGGCGACCGCGCCGGCGGTGCCGACGGGGATCGCGCCGGGATCGAGGTTCACGGTGCTGCCCACGTCCAGCAGCAGCCAAAGCGACGCCTGATAGTCGTTCGCCGTGCCGAGCTTGCGGTAGAGCGCGTATTCGTCGGGCAGGCCGGGGTAGGTGCCTGGGCGCGACAGCCTTTCCTGCAGGAAATCGTATTCGTGCGGGTCCATCACCACCGGGGCCGCCGGGTCGTTGACCAGCGCCGACAGCGCGGCGCGGGCGGCTTCGATGGTGGCGGGCTGGCCGACGGGCTTGAGGCGGATGAAGATCGGCTGATAGCGGTCCGGCGTGGGCTGCGGCGGCGGCAAAAGCGCCTCGCGGCGGGCCTGGATGAGGCCGGTCCAATCCAGATAGGCATCCCAGAAATCATGTGGGCTCGAAGAGGTCCAGCTCTGCGCCATCGCTCGCTCCTGCTAATCGCTTTGTCTTTGCGGATAGCAAAGGCCGCGCGGGTCATCCGGTCAAGCCGTGCACCGTCATTTGCGCGTTATTCACGCCGGCAGCGGCAGGATTGCTGGCGCCGACCTGCATTTTAACGCGCGTTTTTGCGGCGCGGTTGCGCTGCATTCACGGGCAGGTCACGCTGGCCTGTCAGCCTTTACCTCACGCTAATTCGGGCACCGCCCCGGCCGGACAAGGCCACGCGGGCCCATCGACAGGGGGATCGCGCCATGACCGCTCAAACAACCGCTCCGCTCAAAGCCTTCAACGTCGTCGACGGCGGTCTCGGCGAGGCCGCGCGGGTCGGCGATCACGCCATTCTCACCCGTGACGTACCGCGCCACGGGGCGGCGGAACTGGCCGCCGACATGGCCGAGGTCTATGCCATGGCGCTGCTGCGCGACGTGCCGTTCGACGCCATGACCAACCCGCATCACACCGTCACGATCGATGGCGGAACGCGTTTCACCCTCCACGAACTGCTGTGCGAGCTGCGCAGCCTGACGTGGTTCGATCGTTCCGCCGTCTCGTTCCGGGACGTGGACGACACGGCCTTCTCCCGGGCCGGTCTGGGTGACGAAGGCCATCGCCGTTCCCTGCGCTGGAACGGCGATGGCCAGCTGACCCTGCGCACGCTGTTTCGCGGCGGTGTCGCCTGCGACGGGCCCGCCGCGCCGATCTCGCCGCTGTGGAGCCAGGGCATGCGCCCGTCGATCCGGGCGGCGCTCGGCACGGTTCCGGGCGAAGCGGCGCCGATGTCGGAATGGATCGACTGGCTGGACCGCACCGTGGGCGCCGATCTGCCTTTGCCGGGGCACGACGCTGCGCCGCGCTGCCACGTCGTCACGCCGCGCGGTCTTGCCGAGCAGGTGCACACCGCGCATCCCGGCCAGATCTTCTTTGCGACCGCGCTGCGGATGCTGGGGCTTGGCGTCGGCTATGACGCGGGGATCAGCGCCACGCCGGTGCTGCGCCGGCACTGGACGGCGCAGCGGCTGCTGACGCTCATGTGCTGCGCGGTGCGGCGTGCAACGGCGCTGGCGCAGGTCCGCGCGGGGCGCACCGATCGGTTGTCGCGACCGGGCGTGACGGCGGCGCGCTTTGCGGTCATGCATGCGCGTGACGATCTGCACAGCGGCCCGGACGGGGTGTTACTGCGCGCGGCGATCGACGAGTTGGCGAACGCCTGTCCGAACCTCCTTCATTGGGTGGGCCGGATGAACGCCACCACCGGCGACCGGACGCGGATCCGCGAGACCCTGCATTTGCCGGTGATGTGCGAGGACGGCCTGCCGCTGCATCCCTCCGACGGGGCGGCGCAGGCGCTGACCGCCGGGGCGCTGGTCACGGTGATGAAGGCGGTCTTCGATCTGCCACGCCACCAACCCCACCTGGCCACCGCTGCCGCCACGGGCGTGGATGCCGCCGGGCTCGACCGGCTGGCCGGCGACGTGGCGCTTGGGCGCATTGTGGCCGGAGGCTATTATCACGCCGAGAACCACGCCGATCTGCGCATGGGCGAGGCGCTGGGGCTGCAGATCCTGCGTGAGGCGCTGGAAGGCGACAACCTGTCGGCCTCGATCGGGTTCAGCGGGCTGGACGGGCAACGCCATGCCATTTCGGCGAACCCGAGGGCTTTTCGCTGCGGATATGCGAGCCTGCGCGTCGACGGTGACTTTACGCCCTGGCCCGCCGACGGGCGTCGTGGCGCGGCGAAACTCACGGCGGTGGTCTGAACCAGGCCTGGCGCCGGCGTCAGCGGCATATGCCGCGGGGCTCGGCGCCGGACCAGGGCAGGCGGACCAGCGGGCGGTCCAGCGCCTGCTCCAGCCGGTCCACGGGCATGTGCCGGCTGATCATGTCGCGCAGCCGCGCGGTGCGCGGGGCCTGCGGGTCGAGCAGGCGGCAGCAGACGTATTCCTCGACGATCGCGCCTTGCTGTTCATAGCCGTAGGTCAGGAAATCGCCTTCGGTGTCGGGCTCGAAGAGGTAGGGATCGGGGCTGTCCCGGTGCTCGCGCGCGGCCTTGAGCGGGTGATACCCGGTCTCGGCGCGGTTCTGCCATTGCCAGACATGGGCCAGCTCATGCGCCACCAGCATGGCGTCGGCCAGGTCGATCAGGCCGGGAAAGCCGGGCATCAGATCGTCGCGATAAAGATCGCGGCGAAAGAGCACCGTGTTCAAGAGCACCATCGCCCCGGGCGACACGGTGACCGTCTCGCCATCAGAGGGCGGAAAGATTCGCTCCTGACAGGTCAGGCGCGGGCGCACGGGGCGCGTGTAGGTGAAGGATCCGGCGAAATGCCCGTTATGAAAGCGCACGGACGCGGTGTCGACCGCGGGGCCCGCGAGAGCGTCGGCAAAGGCGGTCTCGCCCTCGGTCAGGGGGCGGCCGCAGGCGGCCAGAAGGCACAGCATCAGGATCAGCGTCATCCGCATTGGCGCAGGGAAGCGCAAGCGGCGCGCGGGCGCAAGTCTTCGGAGTCGCTCAGGGGCGGTGCGCAGTGAATGCGCACCCTACGGGGGCGGGACAAGGCTTTCTTAACCATGTGCCGGGCATTGTGTGGGCATGCCGAATTATCTTCGCCCCGACAGGCCTGGCGCCTGCATCTTCTTCACCGTCGCCTTGAACGAGCGCGGCGCGTCGCATCTTACCGGCAATATCGGCCTGCTGCGGCAGGCCGTGCGCCAGACGATGGTGGAACGGCCGTTTCGCATCGAGGCTTGTGTCGTTTTGCCCGATCATCTGCACATGATCTGGAAGCTGCCGCCCGGGGATGCGGATTTTTCGACCCGCTGGTCGGTGATCAAGGCACGCTTTTCGCGGCAGATGGAGCCTGGACCGCGACGGCTCAGCCATGTCGCGCGGCGTGAGCGTGGGCTGTGGCAGCGGCGATTCTGGGAACATCATCTGCGCGGGCCGGCGGCCCTGGCCGAGGCGGTGGCCTGTTGCCACGAGGACCCGGTGAAACACGGGCTGGTCGCGCGCCCGGAGGATTGGTTGTATTCGTCGATCCACCGGGCGCGGGATATTGCGTCCGGTGCGGCGGCGTAGGGTGCGCATTCACTGCGCACCGGGCCCGTATGAACCGGGGGGGCAGGTGCGCAATGAATGCGCACCCTACGGTGTCGGTACCTGTCAGCGGGTGAATTTCTTGAATTTCACCCGTCTCGGCTCCAGCGCGTCGGCGCCCAGGCGGCGTTTCTTGTCTTCCTCGTAATCCTCGAAGTTGCCTTCGAACCATTCCACATGCGCCTCGCCTTCGAAGGCCAGCATATGCGTACAGATCCGGTCGAGGAAAAAGCGGTCGTGCGAGATCACGACCGCGCAGCCTGCGAAATCCACCAGCGCGTCCTCGAGCGCGCGCAGCGTCTCGACGTCCAGATCGTTGGTCGGTTCGTCGAGCAGCAGCACATTGCCGCCCGACTTCAGCAGCCGCGCCATGTGCACCCGGTTGCGTTCACCGCCCGACAGCAGCCCGACCTTCTTCTGCTGGTCGCCGCCCTTGAAGTTGAACGCCCCGCAATAAGCGCGCGAATTCATCTGCGCGTCGCCCAGCTGGATGATCTCGGCCCCGCCCGAGATCGCCTCCCAGACAGTGGCCTGCGGATCGAGATCGTCGCGCGACTGGTCGACATAGCTCAGTTGCACGGTGTCGCCGTATTCGATTGTGCCTGCGTCGGGTTTTTCCTGCCCGGTCAGCATCTTGAAAAGCGTCGACTTGCCCGCGCCGTTGGGACCGATCACGCCGACGATCCCGCCCGGCGGCAGCGAAAAGCTCAGATCCTCGATCAGCAGCTTGTCGCCCATGGCCTTTTTCAGCCCATTGACCTCGATCACCTTGCCGCCCAGCCGCGCACCGTTGGGAATAACGATCTGCGCGCGGCCCACGCGTTCGCGCTCGGACTGGCCGGCCAGCTCTTCATAAGCCTGGATCCGCGCCTTGGACTTGGCCTGCCGGGCCTTGGCGCCCTGGCGCATCCATTCCAGCTCGCGCTCCAGCGTCTTCTGGCGGGCCTTGTCTTCGCGCGCCTCGTGGGCGAGCCGCTTGGCCTTTTGCTCCAGCCAGCTGGAATAATTGCCCTCGTAGGGGATGCCGCGCCCGCGGTCGAGCTCGAGGATCCAGCCGGTGATGCTGTCGAGGAAGTAACGGTCGTGGGTCACGATCAGGATCGTGCCCTTGTATTCGATCAGGTGGTTCTGCAGCCAGGCGATGGTCTCGGCGTCGAGATGGTTGGTCGGTTCGTCCAGCAGCAGCATGTCCGGAGCTTCCAGGAGCAGCTTGCAGAGCGCCACACGGCGCTTTTCGCCGCCTGAAAGCGTGGTCACGTCGGCATCGTCCGCCGGGCAGCGCAGGGCCTCCATCGCGACGTCGATCTGGGCGTCCAGATCCCACAGGTTCTCGCTGTCGATCTGGTCCTGCAGCGCCGCCATCTCATCGGCGGTCTCGTCGGAATAGTTCATCGCCAGCTCGTTGAACCGGTCGAGCTTGGCCTGCTTCTCGGCGACCCCGTCCATGACGTTTTCGCGCACGGTCTTCGACGCGTCGAGCTCGGGTTCCTGCGGCAGGTAGCCCACGCGCGCGCCCTCGGCGGCCCAGGCCTCGCCAGTGTAATCCTTGTCGATCCCCGCCATGATCCGCATCAGCGTCGATTTACCGGAGCCATTGACGCCGACAACACCGATCTTCACGCCCGGAAGAAAGGAAAGGCGAATGTTTTCAAAGCACTTCTTGCCACCCGGATAGGTCTTGGACACGCCATCCATATGGTAAACGTACTGATAGGACGCCATCGAAATTCTCCCTGCTCGGTCTCGCGCCGGTGTACTCGGGCGGACGCGGCTTTGCAATCGCCCGCGCGGCCTTGGCTAGCCTTTAACCTGACCGCAAGATTCGCCCTGCTAATGGGTTTGCGGACTGAAATGCGGACCCTCGCGGGGCGCGGTGCGGACGGAGGCCTCGGATGGCAGAGCAGAACACGGTCAAGAAACGCAGCATGTGGCGGCGCATGTCGATCCGGCACCGGTTTCCGATCCAGATCGCCGTGCCCACGCTTTTGGTGGTGCTCGCGGCGATGCATTTTACCGATCATCAGGCCTCCAGCGCGCTTTACCAGGAACGAATCGCCAAGTTCCACAGCGTGATCGAAGGACGCCGCATCGCTCTCACTGAATGGGCCGAGGGGATCGAAGAGGATCTGCGCATCCTGTCCACCGGGTTTGCCACCCGCGACGCGCTGACCAGCTTTTCGCAAGGATGGGTGTTTCTGGGCGATCAGCCCACCGAAAAGCTGCAACGGCTGTACATCGACGACAATCCCAATCCGGTCGGGTCGAAAGATATGCTCGACACTGCCGCAGACGGGTCGCTCTGGTCGCAGGTGCATGCGCGTTTTCATCCGGGCTTCCGCACCATTTTGAAAGAGCGTGGCTTTTACGATGTGTTCCTCTTCGATACCGATGGCAACCTTGTCTATTCGGTGTTCAAAGAGACCGATTTCGCCACCAATTTCGCTGACGGGCCGTATCGCGACTCCGGCCTGGGCCGGGTCTTTCGCGCGGCGATGGCGGCGCCGCCGCTCGCCGCGCAATACGAGGAATTCTCTGCCTATGCGCCCAGCAACGGCGCTCCGGCCAAGTTCATCGCCATGCCGGTTTTCGATCATCTGGACAACCGGATCGGTGTGATCGCGGTTCAGATGCCGATTTCCGAGATCGCGCGCATTCTTACGGATTCCGACGCGCTGGGCGAGACCGGGATCGCCTATGCGGTCAGCACCGGCGGCGAGATGCGCAGCAGTCTGGACCGGCCCGGCGCGCCCGCCGTGCTGGAGCCCGCGCCGCCGACGCCGCAACTCGAGACGGCGATGCGGCTGGAAAACGCGATTTTCGAGGACGTTCCCGGCATCGCGGGCGATTCGGTGCTGGCCGTGACGGAACCGTTGGAGGTGGCTGGGACGAAATGGTCGATCATCCTGGAACAGGACATGGATGAGGCCTTTGCGGCGCAGCACGCGCTGCGGACGAGCATGATGATCGAGATCGGCATTGTCCTGTCGGTCGTCGCATTGTTGTCATATTGGCTGACGCAGTTGCTGACCGCCCGCGTCACCAGAATCGCCGAGGCGGTGGACCGGATGATGAAGGGGGATTACGACACCGACATTCCCGAAACCAAAACCGGCGACGAGGTCGGGGCCATCGCCAGGGCGCTCAAGGGTTTGCGGGACGACCTTACCAAGGGGCGCGAGGCGCAGGACGGCGCGGTCGAGCGCGCGCAGGCGCAGAACGAAGTGATCGAGCGGCTGAGCGAGTCGCTCAACGCGCTGGCCGCGGGCAAGCTGGATTGCGCCATCGACAGCGAACTCGATGCCGAATACGAAAGCCTGCGCGCGGATTTCAACGTTACGGTGGACGCGCTGCGCGACATCATCGAGCAGATGCAGGCCACGTCTCTGGCCATCGACAGCGACGCCCGCACCCTGTCCTCGGGGGCCGAGGAATTGTCCCAGCGCACCGAAAACCAGGCCGCCACGCTGGAAGAGACCGCCGCCGCCATGGAAGAGATCACGGCCAGCGTGCAGGGAACGGCGCAGGGTGCGAACGACATTGTCTCGGCCATCGATACCGCCCGCGACGTGGCCGAACGCGGTGACGAGGTGCGCTCGCGCGCCGTCGAAGCGATGGGCAATATCGAGGATTCCTCCAAGCAGATTGGCCAGATCATCCAGGTGATGGAGGATATCGCCTTCCAGACCAATCTGCTTGCGCTCAATGCCGGGGTCGAGGCCGCCCGGGCAGGCGAGGTGGGCCGCGGCTTTGCCGTGGTCGCAAGCGAGGTGCGCGCGCTGGCGCAGCGTTCTTCGGACAGCGCGGGCGAGATCCGGAACCTGATCGTGAATTCCAACAACAATGTCAGCAACGGGGTCAAGCTGGTCTCGGAACTGGGCCAGTCCATCGATCAGATCCTGACCGAGGTGCGCGCGGTCGCGGTTCAGGCACGCGAAATAGCCAGCGCCGCGTCCGATCAATCCAACGGTCTGTCGGAAATCAATACGGGCATCGTCATGCTGGACGACGTGACCCAGAAAAACGCCAGCATGGTCAGCGACAGCGCCGACGCCAGCCGGACCCTGTTGAAGAAATCCATGGACCTGCGCGAACTGGTCAGCCATTTCGAAGGCACGGCCGCGTCCGACGTGCCGCTCAGCCCTGACTGGGAGGATGTCGGCATCGACCCCGAACCGGCCCTCGCCGCCTTCGAGGAAGAGATCGCTGTTCCCGCCACTCCACTGCCGGTCGAGCGGCCTGCAAGAGCGGCCAACGGAGCGCAGGCGGCGGGCATCTGGGAGGAGTTCTGACCCATCCCGGGCCGCGCCGCCCGCGCTCGGCCGGCCGCGGACATATGGCGCTTGCACTCGGCCGGGGTTGATGTCTTTTTGCGCAAATGCCGTGTTTGCCGATAAATATGCAGGATCAGCACTGTTGTGGACAGGCCCTGCGGCTGCCGCTGCCGCGCGGTGCCCGCGTCGGTCTTCTGGGCGGGTCGTTCAATCCAGCCCATGCCGGGCATGTGCATATCTCGAAAGAGGCCCTGCGCCGGTTCGGTCTCGATCGCGTCGTCTGGCTGGTCAGCCCGATGAACCCGCTCAAGACCCAGGAGCCCGCCTCGCTGGCCGACCGCATGGACAAGGCGCGACAGGTACTCGGGGGGCATCCGCGCATCTGTGTCAGCGACTTCGAAAGCCGCGCGGACACGCGCTATACCGCCGAGACCCTGGCCCTGCTTAGGCGCCTGCATCCCGGCATAAGCTTCGTCTGGCTGATGGGCGCGGACAACCTGGCGCAGATACACCGCTGGCGCGACTGGCAGAAGATTTTGAACGACGTGCCCGTCGGCGTTCTGGCGCGCCCCGGCGACCGCATTTCCGGGCGCATGTCCAAGGCGGCGCGGGTCTTCCGGTGCGCCCGTCTCTCCGCGCGCGCGTCGCGGCTTCTGCCCGCCGCTGCCCCGCCGGCATGGTGCTTTGTGAATGTGCCGATGATTCCGCTCAGTTCCACGCGCATCCGCGCGGCCGGTCACTGGCCCGCGGCGATGCCTCTGGGCAGAGCAGGCGATTGACGCCAGTGGGCGCGCGACCCTCGCAAGCTGCGGCGTTCGGGCCCTTGCCCCGGCCCAAGCGCTGAGCTTAGATCGCGCCATGACACACAGGTTCTCACGCCGCGCCTTTCTGCTGACCGGGGCCGCCGCGACGCTGGCGGCCGCGCAGCCGCTCTGGGCCAATCCGCCGCTCACCTCGCTGCGTCCGGCCGCCCGCGGCGCCGATTTCGGACGCAAGACCCTGCCGAGCGCCGAAGCCCTGATCGAAGCGGCCAGGCTGGACGGCGCGGTCGGCTTTGCCGTGGCGGACGTGGCGACCGGCGAGACGCTTGAAGAGCGGCAGGGCGCCACCGGCCTTCCGCCCGCCAGCGTGGCCAAGGCGCTGACCGCGGCGTATGCGCTGCATCATCTCGGTCCGGCGCACCACTTCGTCACTCGCCTGGTCGCCACGGGCCCGGTCACGGATGGTGTCGTCGCAGGCGATCTCGCGCTTGTGGGCGGCGGGGATCCAGTGCTGGAGACCGACAATCTCGCCGCGCTTGCCGCCGATCTGAAGGCGGCCGGCATTCGCGAGGTGAAGGGACGGTTTCTGCTCTGGGACGGCGCATTGCCCTATCTGCGGACGATCGACGCCGGCCAGCCCGATCATGTCGGCTATTCCCCGGCAATCTCGAGCCTGAACCTGAATTACAACCGCGTACATTTCGAATGGCGGCGCGGCGGCAAGGGCTATGACGTGACGATGGACGCACGGTCGGCGACCCACCGGCCCGACGTGAGCATGGCGCGCATGTCGGTTGTGGCGCGCAGCACGCCGGTCTACACCTACGCGGATGCGGGCGGGCACGACGATTGGACTGTGGCGAAAGGGGCGCTGGGCAAGGGCGGGGCGCGCTGGCTGCCGGTGCGCAAACCGGCGCTTTACGCGGGCGAGGTGTTCCAGACTTTCGCGCGCGCGCACGGGATCGTTCTGAAAACGCCCGCGATGGCCGAGACCGAACCGAAGGGCGCCACGCTCGCCACGCATGAAAGCCCGCCGTTGCGGATCATCCTGCGCGACATGCTGAAATATTCCACAAACCTGACGGCCGAGGTGGTCGGGCTGTCGACCACCAAGGCGATCGGGGGCGTGGCCGAGACGCTGGCGCAATCCGCCGCCGCGATGAACGCCTGGGCGATCTCGGACCTGGGCCTGAAAAGCGCCGCCCTGGTGGACCACTCTGGCCTAGGCGACGCCAGCCGCATCTCGGCTGCGGATATGTGCCGCGCGCTGGTGGCGGTGCGCGGGCGGATGGGGCTGAAACCCCTGCTTAAAAAGATCAAGATGCGCGACGACGCGCGCAACCTCGTCGAGGACCATCCGCTGAGCGTGCACGCCAAGACCGGGACGCTGAATTTCGTGAGCGGGCTGGGCGGGTTCATCGACCTGCCGGACGGCCGCGAACTGGCCTTCGCTATCTTCGCCGCAGACATCGAGCGCCGCGCGGGGCTGACGAAGGCAGAGCGCGAACGGCCCGAAGGCGCGCGTAGCTGGAACGTTAGGGCGAAGAAGCTGCAGCAGGCGCTGATCGATCGTTGGGGGGTGATGTACGCGTCGTGATGGCGCTACGGTGACCGTCCGCGCAAACACAGCCCCGGACCAGATCCGGGGCCTCGTAGCTCGCCGTCGCCGCGACCAGCGCCGGATCGTGGGCTGGCGCAGAAACGGCTGTTCTAAGGCGCTTTATTTTTGCCAGATCATCGCTCAGAACGAGCGACGCGCCCGCGTCGACAGAGCGCCAGACCGCCGGGACGGTCCGGCGCTGGTCGCGGCGGGCTTCGCCCTTTGTTCCGCGACTTGGCGCGCATTGAATTTCGGTGGAGGTCCCGGATCAGGTCCGGGACAATGTCGCCCTGCGAGAGCAGGCCTCACACATCCAGTTCCTCGACGAACCGGGCGTTTTCCTGGATGTACTGAAACCGCAGCTCGGGTTTCTTGCCCATCAGGCGCTCGACCAGATCGCCGGTTTCGCCGGGCTCATCCTCGTCGATGGTGACGCGGATCAGCTTGCGGGTCTTCGGGTCCATCGTGGTTTCCTTGAGGTCCTTGGCGTCCATCTCGCCCAGGCCCTTGAAGCGCTGCACGTCGATCTTGCCCTTGCCGCCCAGACCCTTGGCCAGCATTGCCTCTTTCTCGGCGTCGTCGGCGACGTAGAGGCGGCGCGCGCCCTGGGTCAGGCGGTAGAGCGGCGGGCAGGCGAGGTAGAGGTGCCCCTGGTCGATCAGCGGGCGCATCTGGGTGAAGAAGAAGGTCATCAAGAGCGACGCGATATGCGCGCCGTCGACATCGGCGTCGGTCATGATGATGATCTTGTCGTAGCGCAGATCGTCGACGTTGAACTTGGTGCCCATGCCGACGCCCAACGCCTCGCAGAGATCGCTGATCTCGGCGTTGGACCCCAGTTTGGACGAGGCCGCCCCCAGCACGTTCAGGATCTTGCCCTTGAGCGGCAAGAGCGCCTGATTTTCGCGGTTGCGCGCGCCCTTTGCCGAGCCGCCGGCGGAATCGCCCTCGACGATGAACAATTCGGTGCCTGCGCGGTTCTTGGCGGTGCAATCGGTCAGCTTGCCAGGCAGGCGCAGCTTCTTGGTCGCCGATTTGCGCGCGGTTTCCTTTTCCTGCCGGCGGCGCAGCCGTTCCTCGGCGCGTAGCACCAGGAAATCGAGGATCGCACCGGCGGATTTGGTGTCGGAGGCCAGCCAGTTGTCGAAATGGTCGCGCACCGCGCCCTCGACCAGTTTCTGCGCTTCGGTGGTGGCCAGCCGGTCCTTGGTCTGGCCGACGAATTCCGGTTCGCGGATGAAGCATGAGACCAAAGCGCAGCCGCCGGTCAGCAGGTCGTCGCGGGTGATTTGCCCGGCCTTCTTGTTGTTCACGAGCTCGCCGTAGGCGCGGATGCCCTTGAGGATCGCCGCCCAGAACCCCGCTTCATGCGTGCCGCCCTCGGGCGTGGGGACGGTGTTGCAATAGGACTGGATGAAGCCGTCGCGCGACGGGGTCCAGTTGATCGCCCATTCGACCTTGCCCGGAGCGTTGAACTTTTCCCTGAAATCGACCGTGCCGGCGAAGGGTCTGTCGGCATAGGCCGCGGCATTGCCCAGCGTTTCGGTCAGGTAGTCCGACAGCCCGCCGGGAAAGTGGAACGTGGCCTCTTGCGGGGTGTCGCCATCGGGAATCGCCGATTTCCAGCGGATCTCGACCCCGGAGAAGAGGTAGGCCTTGGAGCGCGCCATCTGCAGCAGCCGCGCCGGTTTGAACCGGTGCGCGCCAAAGATGTCGGGGTCGGCATGGAAGGTCACCGTGGTGCCGCGCCGGTTCGGGGCCTGCCCGACCTTGGCCACGGGACCCAGAGGAATGCCGCGCGAGAAGCGCTGTTCAAAGAGCTCGCGGTTGCGGGCCACCTGGACGACCATGGAATCCGACAGCGCATTCACCACCGATGCGCCCACGCCGTGCAGGCCGCCCGAAGTCTCGTAGGCCTTGCCGGAGAATTTGCCACCCGCGTGCAGGGTACACAGGATCACCTCGAGCGCCGATTTGTCAGGGAATTTGGGGTGCGGGTCGATCGGGATGCCGCGCCCGTTGTCGCGGATGGTGATGGCGTAATCGTCGTGCAGCTCGACCTCGATGCGGTTGGCGTGGCCCGCCACCGCCTCGTCCATCGAGTTGTCCAGCACCTCGGCCACCAAGTGATGCAGCGCGCGTTCGTCGGTGCCGCCGATATACATGCCGGGGCGCTTGCGCACGGGCTCCAGCCCTTCGAGGACTTCGATGGAATGGGCGCCGTAATCGTCCGGGCCGGTGCCGGAGAGAAGATCGTCGGGCATGGCAGCTGCTCGTCTTGGTTTTGATTGGCCGCAGTATGGCAGAGGGGGGCGGTGCGGTGAAGGGGGAACACGCAGTTCCCGGGGGCGGGGCCCCTCATCAAGCCCTTGCGAGCTTTCTTCGGATTAGCCCTTGGTCAGCCGGTCGGCCTTTTTGCGCACCAGGACGGTGCGCAGGTCGTGCATGGCCAGCAGCAGCGCGTCGGTGACCTCATCGAGCTGTTCCGGCGAGGCCTTGGATTGCGCCCATTGGGTCGTCAGGTTCAAATGGTCGACGGCGCGGTGGATGTCGTCGATGTCGCGCCGGGCCAGCAGCGCACTGCGGTCGGCCATCCACGCGCGGATCTCGGTCAGGTCGTCCTCGGACAGGGTTCGGTCGCCATGGGGTTTGATCTCGCCGTTGCGGATGTTGATCACGGCGATCGGGTCCATCTCGATCCGGCGCTGGCGGTTCTCGGTATCGACGCGGAAGACCATTGCCCCGTTGTCACGGACGCGAAAGTAATAGTCCGGCAGGTCCGCCATGGTCGTTCCTCTTTACACCCCGGTCACCGCTTACGCCCGCAGCCCTTCGCAAAACACGCGGATGCGCCGACAGGCTTCCGCGAGGGCCTCGTCAGAGGTTGCATAGCTTATCCGGAAGTGTGGCGAAAGCCCGAAGGCCGCGCCAAAGACCACGGCGACGCCGGTTTCGTTCAGCAGGGCGGTCGCGAAATCCTCGTCGTTGGCGATATGCGCGCCGCCGGCGCTGGTCTTGCCGAGGCAGCCGGCGATGGAGGGATAGACGTAAAACGCGCCCTCGGGCACCGGGCAGGCGATCCCCGGCGCCTCGTTCAGCGCCGACACCACAAGGTCGCGGCGGCGCAGGAAGGCCGCGGCGCGTTCCGCCAGGAAATCCTGCGGCCCGTTCAGCGCCTCGACCGCCGCCCATTGGCTGATCGAGCAGGGGTTGGTTGTGGATTGCGACTGCACCTTGCGCATCGCCGCGATCAGCGGCTCGGGCCCCGCGGCATAGCCGATGCGCCAGCCTGTCATGGCGTAGGCCTTGCTGACCCCGTTCACCGTCAGCGTCCGGTCGTAGAGCTGCGGCTCGACCTCGGCGGGTGTGCAGAAGGCAAAGCCGTCATAGGCCAGGTGTTCGTACATGTCGTCGGTCATCACATGCACATGCGGATGCCGCAGCAGCACGTCGGTCAGCGCCTTGAGCTCGTCCCAGGAATAGCCCGCGCCGGTGGGGTTGGAGGGCGAGTTGAACAGGAGCCACTTGGTGTCGGGCGTGATCGCCGCCTCGAGCTGAGCCGCCGTCAGCTTGAACCCGGTGTCGATCGAGGTGTCGACGATCACCGGCGTGCCGCCCGCCATCAGCGTCATGTCGGGGTAGCTGACCCAGTAGGGCGCGGGGATGATGACCTCGTCGCCGGGGTTGAGCGTGGCCATCAGCGCGTTATACAGCACCTGCTTGCCGCCGGTCGAGACGCTGACCTGCGCCGGCGTGTAGCTGAGGCCGTTTTCGCGGGCGAACTTGGCGCAGATCGCCTCTTTCAGCTCGGCGATGCCGTCGGGCGCGGTGTATTTCGTTTTTCCGGCATTGATTGCCGCAATCGCAGCGGACTTGATGTTGTCGGGCGTGTCAAAGTCCGGCTCACCGGCCCCGAGGCTGATCACGTCCTTGCCCTGTGCGGCAAGCTCACGCGCCAGCTGCGTGACGGCGACGGTCGGTGAAGGTTTCACGCGGGCGAGGGTCTGCGACAGGAAAGGCATGGAACACCGGGCTGTGACAAAGCGTTGACCTCTCTTAGGGGGCTGCCCGGTTACGATCAAGCGGGATAGAGGACATGAGCACGATGGACGATCAAACAGATTGGTACGGGCCGGATTCGGCCACCTTCGGCGATCGGGTCGCCGCGGCCCGCGAGGCCACAGGCATGACCCAGGAAGAGCTGGCCAAGCGCCTGGGCGTCAAGCTGAAAACGCTGCAATCCTGGGAAGACGACATGGCCGAGCCGCGCGCCAACCGGCTGTCGATGATGGCGGGGCTGCTGAACGTGTCGATGATGTGGCTGCTGACCGGCGAGGGCGAGGGGCTGGGCGCGCCCGAGGAAGAGATGCCCGAAGGGCTGAACGACGTGCTGATAGAGATGCGCGCGATCAAGTCCGAGATGTCTGCAAGCGCGGCCCGGCTGGGCCGGCTGGAAAAGAAGCTGCGCGGCCTGGCGCAGAGCGGCCTATGAGCGAGACGCGAGAGGCGCGGCTGCGGCGCATGCATATGCGCTCGATGCGGCGCGGCATCAAGGAAATGGACATCATCCTGTCGCGCTATGCCGAGGCGCGGCTGGCGGGGTTGTCAGGCGACGACCTGGATTGCTACGACGCCCTGCTGTCGGAAAACGATCAGGACCTCTATCAGTGGGTGACCGGCCAGCGCGCGGCGCCTGACCGGTTTACCGCATTGATCGCCGATATCGCGGCGACGGCCCTTGGCGCGGCGCAGGAAAGAAAAACGTCCTGAGCGGAAAAGCTTAACCGAATGTTCGGGATTTTCTCTCAATTCTACCTTTGAGCAGAAGGACGGAGAGAATCATGAGCATGCATGCGTCACTTAAGGATGGCTCTGAGCAGAGCTTCGCCGCCGGGTATCTTGAGGCGCTGGCGCTGGTGGAACGGCTGCACCGGCTGCTTCTGGACGTCATCAAGGACGAGTTCGAACGCGTCGGCATAATCGAGATAAACGCGGTTCAGGCGCTTTTGCTGTTCAACATCGGCGAGAACGAGGTCACCGCGGGGGAACTGAAGACCCGCGGGTATTATCAGGGCTCGAACGTCAGCTACAATCTGAAGAAGCTGGTCGAAATGGGCTACATGCACCACCAGCGATGCGAGATCGACCGCCGGTCGGTGCGTGTCCGGCTGACCGCCCGGGGGCGAGAGATCCGCGATATCGTGGCAGATCTGTTCGCCCGTCATGCCGACGGATTGCAGGGCAAGGGCGTTCTGGGGCCCGAGGGGATCGAGCAGATCACCACCTCGTTGCGGCGGGTGGAGCGGTACTGGATGGATCAGATCCGCTACATCTACTGACCAAGGCCTGTGGCGCAGAACGTGCCGGCCTGCCAGAATTTCACCTTAATGGAAAACGCAGCGCCTGGCGCTTGCGTTCGTTTGCGTCTTCGGCAGCGGATTGCGCCTCGCCACCGCCACGCCCGGAACCATGCCCGGCGGTTAGCGTTGCGATACGACCAGACCCATCAATTCGCGCTTGAGCTTGCGCACCATCGCCGCCTCGAAATCCTGAAACCCAAGCGCGCTTTCGACAAAGGCATCCGGCCCCTTCTTCACGTAGGCGTTGTAATAGGCGTTGAGCTCGCCGATTTCCGGCAGGTCGCGGTCCATTGCAGCGATGACCAGCCCGTTGACGGTGATGCCCCCCAGCGACTGAGAGGTCGCGCCGCGCGGATGCGGGCCGGTGTTGGATTTGCCGTCGCCCGACAGATCCAGCGTTCGTTTCCAGCACCCCGTCTGCGCCGACAACAGCGCCGCGCCGTAAAGCGTCGCCGCGCCGATGGCGGTCGACGGATCGCCGCCGCCGCGCTGCGTCGCCCGCACCCGTGCCGACAGCGCCGCGATGTCGGCGGCCGAGGCGATCTCGATCCAGTCGGCGATCAGCCTCTGGTCGGTCGGCCCGCTCCACTCGAACACCGTCAGCCGGACGGGGGCCGAGGGCATCGCCAGCAGCGCCGCCTGCACCTCGGGATGCAGCAGCGCATTGGCCAGCCCGTCGAGCTGCAGCCGGTAATCCACCGCATCCACCGACCCCGACACATCAAGCCCCAGCACCAGCGCCTGCCGGCAGGCGGCCGTGGACGCGCTGGCCCAAAGCGCCGCGCAAAGGCAGATCAGCCAGCGCGTCATCCCGGATCCGCCGATCGTGACGCAGGCAGGCTGCCCACCTTCATATCATTGATTTCGCGGTAAAGTTTACGGGTCATGGCCCGCCGGTAACCCTCGTACCCTTCCGAGGTCTCGACAAAGGCGCCGGGGCCGTGGCGGACTTCATCCTCGAAATAATCCTGCACCATCGGATCCGCGCCCAGCACCGCCAACCCGTTTACGGTGATGCCCTCAAAGGGAAAATGCCTGTAGGCGAGGTCCGGCCCGAAGCCGTCGTTGGTGATCCCGTCGCCCGACAGGTCGATCACCCGCCGCTGGCAGGCCGGCCCGCGCGCCATCAGCGTCGCGCCGTATCCCAGGGCGTAGCCCATCGCGGTGGGAAAGCGCGTGTGGCTGCGGGGCCGCGCCTGGATCGTGGCGATGGCGGCGTCGATCGCGGCGTGATCCGACAGGATCTTCCAGTCCAGCACCAGTGTGTTCTGCCGCCGCCCGCTCCATTCGTAGACCGCAAGCGCCACCTCGCCGCCGCCCGCCAGAATGGCCGAGCGGATGTCGGGATCGTCCAGCGCCGCCGTCAGCCCGTCCTTCTGCAAGAGGTATTCACGCGCATCGACCGAGGACGACACGTCGAGCGCCAGCGCCAGCGCGAGGCGGCATTCCGCCGCCGCCGCGCCGGCCCAGAGCGACAGGATCAGTGCAAGCCTTACCAATGGCCGGTGTTTTCCATGCTGGCCCAGGGTTCCTGCGGGGGCAGGGCGTCGCCCTGTTGCAGCAGTTCGATCGAGATGTTGTCGGGCGAGCGGACAAAGGCCATGTGCCCGTCGCGCGGCGGGCGGTTGATGGTCACGCCGTTGTCCATCAGCATCTGGCAGGTGTCGTAGATATTCTCGACCGTATAGGCGAGGTGCCCGAAGTGGCGGCTGTCCGAGGGCAGCCCGTCGTCGCCGTCCCAGTTGTAGGTCAGCTCCACATCGGCGGTGCCGTCGTCCTGCTCGGGCGGGCAGAGGAAAACCAGCGTGAAGCGGCCTTTCTCGTTCTCGGTGCGGCGGCGTTCCTTGAGGCCGAGAAGCTTGTAGAAGGCGATGGATTTGTCCAGGTCCTTGACCCGGACCATGGTGTGCAAATAGCGGATGGGCATCTGTCTTCTCCTGATGCTGCGAGTCAGGGTCACAGAGTAAGGCCGCCCGGCGGATTGTCGAGGATCAGAACGCCGATCGAAGCCCGATGTTGAGCCCCATTTCGTTCACATCATATTGACCGTAGTCGGATTCCGTCCGCCGCGCGGTCAGCGACAGGGTCGGGACAAAGCCGTAGTAATCGTAGTCCGAAAGGATCGCGGTGATCCGCGCCGCTGCCTCGTGGTCGGTGCGGTCCTGGCCGCTGACCGGGCCCTCGTCGTGGTGCTTGACGGTCAGGTCGAGCCCCATCTCGATACGTGCGCCCAGTACCGGACGGGCCAGCGTCAGATCGGCCGAAAGCGTGGTGCTGCGATAATCGAGGTTGGCGCTGTCCGAGGTGCTGTCGCGCAGGGCGACCCCCAGTTTCAGCGCATGGCCCGACCCCAGCCGCTGCGACCACGCCGCGCCCAGATCCCAGATCTCGGCGTCCGAGGTGCGCGTGCCCAGCGTCTCCTGCCAGCGCCGGCTGATATCCGCGTCGATCCGGTGGCCGGGGCCCAGAACGAAGGTCTGCCGGTAGCCCAGCACGGCGTATTGCATGTAGGGCTGGCCGCCATACCACGTCCGCCCCAGCGTCGTGCTGATCTGGTAGGGCCGGCGGGCGTCGCCCAACTGGCCGCGATGGGCCAGGGTGCCCTGAACGCTGGAATAGGCGAAATCGCTGGCCTCGACATCCGGGGCGTCCTCTTTCGCAGCCTCGGAAAGGGTGTAGGTCCTGTGGCTGAGGCCGAAGGCGATATCGGTGCGCGACACGGCCGATTGCTGCAACCGGTAGCGCAGCTGCGCGCCGAAGGTGTATTCGACGCCCGAAAGCGCCTTGGCCGCGCCGCCGAGTGCCGCATCGACGGTGCCGAAGACCGGCACCTCGTAGGTGCCCGTCTCGGCGCGCGATCCGTTGTTGATGTTGGAATTGGGGGCGACGGAAAAGCTCAGCTCGGTGCCCCAGGGGTTGCGCGCGCGCACATAGCGGAAGTCTCGCACGGCGACGGCCTTGAGCCGGGCACTGGGCGCGATCTCGGCGGCGCGGCGCAGCCAGAGCTGCGCCTGCGTGCGCTGCCCCGAAGAGGCCAGCGCCTGCGCCCGTACCATCGCCGCCGCGAAACGCCGCTCGGGCGTGTCGGCCAGCGCCCAGGCGCGGGACGCGCTGTCGCGCGCCTCATCCAGGCGGCCCAGCGTCCGGGCGGCACGCGACAGCAGGATCAGCGCATCGACATCGTCCGCATCGCGCGCCAGAAGCGCGCGGGCATAGGTTGCGGCAATCTCGGGACGCCCGGCCTGCAGGGCAATGGACGCCTCGGCGCGCAAAGCCTCGGGCGTCAGGGTGCGGGTCTGCGCCACGGCGTCGGTGCCCATAAGTGCCACGCAGAACGCCACCGCGCCGCCGAGGCGGCGCAGGGCTTGCACGTCGGGGCCTGCGATCCGGCGCACCCGATCAGCGCGTTGCGATGAAGCCGCCGGTTTCACGGATGGTCACACCGTCGATGCGCGGGTCCTCTGAGGTCACCACCAGGATACCCGCCACTTCGGTCGCGCCGTCGCCGCTGAGGATGGCGTAGAAGGTGCCGGATTCGAACACCTCGGTGCCGTCGGTCGTGACGATCGTGCTGTCGACGGGGCCGGTCGCCTCGCCATTGGCGTCAAGCCCGTTGGCCACCACGTCGAACACCAGCGTCGGCATGGTCACGAAATTGGATTCGTAGGTTTCGCCCATCGCGGTCAGGAAATCCTGGGTGATGTCCTCGCCCGCCTCGTTAAAGATCACGCGGTTGGTGATCTGACCGGCAACGGCGCCGGTTTCGAAGGCGTCGAAATCGACCGTGATAGAGGCGTCGCCCTGCACATACTCGATCCCGCCTTGGCCGTCGAAATCGCGCAGCGCCGCATAGTCGCCGGTGAAAGACGCCTGACCGCCGGTGGGCAGCGTCACGCCGCCGTTGCGTTGGTAGACGAAGCCGCCAAAACCGTAATCCTGGTAGGCGCCGGTGCGCACGATGGCCAGCTCGGTCTCGCCGCTCTGGCTGACCGCATAGATCGCCTTGTGCTCGAACTGCTCGATCGGCACGCCGGTGATCGGATCGACGGCGATGCTGTCGTTCTCGTAGACCGCGAAGGGCCCCAGGCTGCCGACCACGTTGTCGCGCGAATAGGTGTCGTCGCCGTCAAAGGCCAGCTGGTCGACCGTAAAGGTGTCGGCCGAAGCGTTGTACGACGGCTGGGCGAGGAAACCCGACCCGGTGTCGTCGTCCATCGCCTCGTAGCGGAAGATGCCGGTGTTCGGCGTCGGGCTGGCGGTGCCGGGCGGCAGGTCGCCGTCGCTGACGATCGGGCCGCCCTCGTCGCCGCCTCCCTCGTCGCCTTCGCCGCCGCCGTCCTCGCCGTCGGGGGCCTCTTCCTCGGCCATGAGCGGATTGGTGTCCTCACACGCAGCCACCAGGCCGAGCGCAAGCATAAGCATAAGAATGCGGGTCATTTTGTACTGCTGCCCCATTTGTTTTTATGGCGTTTGCCGCAAACTGCGTGAAACGCTCCGGCCAAGTCAACGCATCATTGCGGGGCGTGGAAACTTTTCGTGCGCAGTGAGGCGCTTTTGCCGCCACTCGATATGGTGTGTTCCACGGCTGCGAGCGCCAAGATATAGTGGCCCCCGACTCAGGATAGTGGGAAAGGAATCGCCATGCCCCTCAGCCCGGAACAACAGGCCGACATCGACGCGTCGCGCGCCAACGCACAGCCCACCCTGCGCGCGGTCAGCGCGGGCATGGAACAGCATCTCTACAAGGCGCTGCCGGTGCTCGACCACGGCTTCGTGCGCGTCATCGACTACATGGGCGACGACGCCGCCATCTGCCAGGCCGCGCGCGTCAGCTACGGCAAGGGCACCAAGTCGGTACAGAACGACGAAGGCCTGATCCGCTACCTGATGCGGCATTGGCATTCGACCCCCTTCGAGATGTGCGAGATCAAGCTGCACGTCAAACTGCCGGTCTTCGTGGCGCGCCAGTGGATCCGCCACCGCACCGCCAACGTCAACGAATACTCGGCCCGCTATTCGATCCTCGACCGCGAATTCTACATCCCCGAGCGCGACGCGCTGGCGGCCCAATCGGTGGTCAACAATCAGGGGCGGGGGGCCGCGCTCGAGGGCGAAGAGGCCGACCGCGTCCTGCGCTACCTGCGCGACGACGCGATGCGCTGCTACGACCACTATGAAGAGATGATTTCCCAGGACGGCCAGCAGGGCCTCGCCCGCGAACTGGCCCGCATGAATCTGCCCGCCAACATCTACACCCAGTGGTACTGGAAGGTCGATCTGCACAACCTGCTGCATTTCCTGCGCCTGCGCGCGGACGCCCACGCCCAATACGAAATCCGCGTCTACGCCGAGACCATCTGCAACGTCGTCGCCGACTGGGTGCCGTTTGCCTACAAGGCCTTCGAGGACTACCGCATGGGGGGCGCCACACTGTCGGCGACCGCTCTTGATTGTGTCAGGCGGATGCTGAAAGGTGAGGAAGTGACGCAGGAATCCTCCGGCATGTCGAAGGGGGAATGGCGGGAGTTTGAGGGGTTGATTGGGTGAGAAAACTTTCCGAACGTCACAATATTATCCGGCCTAGGGAGGTAATTCAGCGTGGTTCAATTGATAGCCGGTTGAGAAATCGCCTTTGGTCAACCAGGCTTTGTTGCACAAATCGGCTGAAGGATTCACTGTTTGAATCCAGCATGATAGCCGTGGGGTATGAGCAGTTGGGCACGGCGTTGTTGCAGAACTAGGGCTTGAGGCGTGATTGCCCCTTTCCCCGCTGAGATCATGCCACGCGGATGATCTCGG
>NZ_JAWHTD010000020.1:0-70891 GCF_032586235.1 Aestuariicoccus sp. MJ-SS9 | reverse complement strand
GGCTCCAGACGCGCCATCTGCGCATCACTCAGCCAGAAGAGATCAGACATATCACCGCTCTGTTTTCGCGCGGTGAACCATGCCCTTCCGCCATCCTTGGCAAGTTGTAATGACGCGGATCAGGATAAAGGGCTTCAAAATTTTTGATGACCGGCACGGGAAACCGCGCTGCTATCATCGCGCGACGGGTCACAAGATCGACCTGGAAAAAAGCCCGCTGGGATCGGCGGAGTTCTTCGCGGAATGTGCCCGTATTGCAGCCATTTCCGAGGCGAGGAAGGCGCAAGACCCTAAGCCGGGAACACTTGGCGGGCTGGTCAATGCTTATTTCCAGACGGAGCACTTTGGCAATCTGGCGGACGCGACCAAGCGCGACTATCGCAAATGCGCTGACTTCCTGCACCCGATCCGCGACACGCCCGTTTCCGCGATCACGACGCCCCTTGTGTCGGGCATCCATGACAAGGCGACGGGCAAGATCGGCTGGCGGCGGGCAAACATGGTCCGCACCTTCCTGAGCCAAGTTTTTCGCTATGCCATTCCGCGCGGGCTTATCGACCAGGACTATGCGGCGGGCGTCATTCCCAAGCCACGCCCGAAAGATCGGCCCTATGCTAACCGCCCCTGGACGGTCGAAGAACGAGCCGTAGTGTTGGATCGGGCCGCGCCACACGTTCGGGTGGCGGTGGCGCTTATTATGAACACCGGCCTTGATCCGTCCGACGCGCTCAAGCTGACCCGCCGCCAGATCGACGGAAACACAATCTGGGGCGTTCGGGGCAAGACGGGGCATAAGTTCGCCATTCCCATAGGCCCGTCACTGCAAGCCGCTCTGGACGCCGCACCGGCTCACGACGCGGTGACGATCCTTGCCTCGACCAGGGGTAAGCCTTGGACCTACAACGGCTTTTCGACCGTTTGGCAGCGCTTCAAGAAAAAGCTGGAAGCTGAGGATGCGGTTCAACCCGGTCTGACGCTCAAGGGGCTGCGGCATACGGTGGCCACGACGCTGCGCGAGGCGGGGCTTGAGGAGCGCCAGATTGCGGACCTGCTGGGGCAGAAAACCCCTTCGATGGCCCGCCACTATTCCCGGTCCGCCAACCTTGCCGACCGCAACCGGATCACGATGGAAACGCTGGAAAAGGAGAACGAACGTCGATCAAAAGGTGTCAAACCCTTTAAGAAAACTGTCAAACCTTGAAAGGCCTAAGAATGAAAGTATGGCAATATCAAGCGTTTGAATGGTGCCCGGGGGCGGAATCGAACCACCGACACGAGGATTTTCAATCCACTGCTCTACCCCTGAGCTACCCGGGCACGGGTGAACGCTTGCGTTCGGGTGCGGGCGGTCTAGCTCTTGTCGTGACCGGTGTCCAGAGGGTTTTTTCGACAGCCGGCGGCGGTCGGGCGCGGGTCTTTGCGTTTTCGCTTTTCTTCGCGCCGACGCGCACTTACATCACCTGAATGGCGCTTGACCCCGCAACATTGACGGCCCTTCTGGATCACGGTTTCGATGACGTGATCGATGTGCGCAGCCCGGCCGAATATGCCGAGGATCACGTGCCCGGCGCGATCAATCTTCCGGTTCTCGACGACGAGGAACGCGCGCGGGTCGGTACGATCTACAAGCAGCAGAGCCCGTTTCTGGCGCGCAAGCTGGGGGCGGCGCTGGTGTTTCGCAATGCCGCGGCGCATGTCGAGGGGCCTCTGGCGGGGCACGAGGGCGGCTGGCGGCCGCTGGTCTATTGCTGGCGCGGCGGGCAGCGGTCGGGGTCTTTTGCCTGGATACTGCGCGAGATCGGCTGGCGGGCCGAGGTGGTCGCGGGGGGCTATCGCACTTATCGCCGCCTGGTCGTGGCGCAGCTTTACGACGATCCGCTGCCGTTCCGGTTCATCCAGCTTGGCGGCTATACCGGCACCGGCAAGACCGAGCTTTTGCACCGGCTGCAGGGCCTTGGCATTCAGGTGATCGATCTGGAGGGGCTGGCCCGGCATCGCGGATCCCTTTTGGGGGCCATGGACGGGGGGCAACCCAGCCAGAAGGGTTTCGAGACCGGGCTGAGCTTGGCGCTCAGCCGGCTCGATCCGGCGCGGCCCGTGGTCGTCGAGGCGGAATCGAGCAAGATCGGGCACTGTGTGCTGCCGCCCAGCCTCTGGCAGGCGATGAAGGACGCCCCCTGGATCGAGGTCCGTGCGCCGCTCGAGGCGCGGGCGGTCTATCTCGACCGGGCTTATGACGACATCCTTTCGGATGCGCCGGGTCTGCTGGACAAGTTGCAGCCGCTCAGGCGGCACCGTGGCCATGCGCTGATCGATGAATGGGCGGGGTTTCTGGCGGCGGGCGACCGGTTGGCGCTGACGCGCTCGCTGGCGGCGGATCATTACGATCCGGCCTATGACAAGTCGATGAAGGCGCTGGCGCCGAAGGTTCTGGCCCGGGTCGAGACGCCGGATCTGACGCCGCAGGCGCTAGACGATCTGGCGCTGCGCCTGGCCCGGGTGGTTCAGTCGAGCGCGATCTGACCCGCGTTCGCGGTGATTTCTCCGACGATGGCGGCGGGCTCGCCCGCGTCGCGCAGGGCTGCGAGGGTCGCATCGGCACGGTCGGGCGCGACGGCGGCCAGCAACCCGCCCGAGGTCTGGGGATCCAGCATGAGATCGCAAAGCGCGGTATCGAGCCAGCCGGGCAGGGCGGCGCGGTTCTGCGGGAAGAGCGACGAGCGGATCCCGCGCTCTGCCAGCCTCAGCGCGCCCGGCAGCAGCGGCACGGTCTCGGGCCGCAAGAGCGCGCCGACGCGTGACGCCTCGCACATCCCCTGCAAATGCCCGGCCAGCCCGAAGCCCGTCACATCGGTCATTGCGCTGGCGTGGCGCAAGAGCCCCGCGGCGGTCCGGTTCGACCGGCACATCTGCGCCAGCGCTCCGGCGACCCAGTCGCCGGGCGCAGCACCCGTCATCTCGGCGGCCATGATGACGCCGGTCCCCACGGGGCGGGTGAGGATCAGCTTGTCGCCGGGCCGCGCCCCGGCCAGCGTGATCGGCGGCGCGTCCAGCAGGCCGGTGATGGTGAAGCCGATGGTCAGTTCGGACCCGACCGACGAATGCCCGCCGACGATTGCGGCCCCGGCCTCGGCCATCGCCTCGGACGCGGTCGTCATGATCTCGTCCATCGTGCGCCGGGTCAGCGCGTCCGACAGGCGCGGCAGGATCAGCGTGGCGGTGGCGGCCTGCGGGTTTGCCCCCATCGCCCAGATGTCGTTGAGCGCGTGCTGGGCGGCGATGCGGGTCATGACGACCGGGTCGTCGGTCAGGGCGCGCAGGTGATCGGTGCTGATCACTTGCCGCGCCCCGCCGGTCTGCAAGAGCGCCGCGTCGTCGCCGGGCAGGGGGGTGATGTCGGAGCGGCCATGGGGCGTCGTCCGATGCAGCACCGCATTCAGCGTGCCGCGCCCGACCTTGGAACCGCAGCCGCCGCACATCGGCTTGGGGCCCATAGCCTCGCGCAGGCCATGGGCGCGGGGCCAGGGCAGGGCGGGCGGCGTCATGTGTGGCAGGTCGCGGAAGCGGTCCATGAAGCGCTGGTCGATGCGGTCTTTCCAGCGCCAGACCCAGGGGCCCGAAAACGCCAGTCCGAAGCGGTCGCCAAGGGCTGCCTTGCCGCCCAGCGAGATCAGCTTGAGATAGTCGCGCTGCGGGCGGTAGGGGCGGAGGCCGGTGCCCGCCAGCGTTCCGCGCAGGTTGTCGTAAAGCACCGGGGCCTGACGCACGGCATAGACCCCGGCCTTGGGGCGCGGGTCGAACGACAGATGCGCGCAGTCGCCCACGGCGAAGATGTTCGGATCGCTGCTGCGCAGGCGGTTGTCGACGGTGACGAAACCCTGATGCAACGCCAGACCGGTCTGCGACAGCCACTCGTAGGGCCGCGCCCCGGCGGCACCGGTGACGAAGCGGGCCTCGATCAGGCGGCCATTCGCAAGCGTCACGCCTGCGGCACTGATGCCGGTGATTTCGGCCTGTTCGTGCAGGGTCACGTTCTGTGCCATCAGCGCGTCCAGCAGACGCAGGCGGGCCGGGGCACGCAGGGTGCCGAGCACCTGTTGCGCGTCGATCAGGTGGACCTGCGCGGGCCGCCCGGCGCCGGCCAGCGCGTGGGCCATGGCCATGGAGAGCTCCGCCCCCGCCACGCCGCCGCCGATCACCGCGACCGAGGCCGGGCCCGCGCCGGAAAGGTAGTCGCCCCACCGCGCGGCGAAGGGGCCAAGCGGCTTGGCGGGCACCGCGTGGTCGGCAAAGCCCGGCAGCGCCGGCATGTCCGAGGTGATGCCGATGTCGATCGAGCCCACGTCATAGCCGACCGGCGGCCGCCCCGGCACATGGATCAGCCGGTTGGCGCGGTCGATCCCCGCCGCCGCGCCGAGGATCAGCCGCGCCCCGGCGAACCGCGCCAGACGCACCAGGTCGATGTCCAGCGCATCGCGGTCGTAATGGCCCGCGACATGGCCGGGCAGCATCCCCGAATACGGCGCGGTCGGCCCCGGGTTGATCAGCGTCACCCGCACACCCGGCAGCGGGTCCATGCCCCATTTGCGCAGCACCAGCGCATGGGTATGTCCGCCTCCGATCAGAACCAGATCGCGGGTCAGGGGCAGGGGGGGTGGCTGCATGAGGTCTCCTTTTGGCGGCGGTGCTAGCACAAGAGGGGTCGGGGACCCAGACGCATCCGCGTGATCGCCACGGCGGACCCGCCCGGCAAGGCCGCATGGAACGCATGCGCGACTGACCGCGTTTGCCCAATTAATACTCATCTGGTCGGGATTTCGGCGTTTTCTGCCGCAGACCCTTTTCTTTCCCGCCACAACGGGGGATTTTACAATCCCAAGAGGGAGACGACATGGCCACGGATCAGAACGCGATTTTCAACGAGATGCTGAACGGGCAGGAGGTGCGCGCCGCCTACCAAAGCCTTGAGAAATGGCACAACGCCATGCCGTTAGACCTGCGCAGCCTAAAGCAATCCGAGGCAGAGGCGCTCTTTCGGCGCGTGGGCATCACCTTTGCCGTCTACGGCGAGGGCGGCGATCCGGAGCGGCTGATTCCTTTCGACATGTTCCCGCGCGTCTTCACCGATGGCGAATGGCGCAAGCTCGACCGCGGGATCCGGCAGCGCGCGGCGGCGCTCAACGCCTTTCTGGCCGATGTCTACGACCGGCGCGAGATCATCCGCGCGGGCCGCATCCCCGAACATCTGGTGGTGCAGAACGAGGCCTATGAAAAAGCCGCCATCGGTTTCCGCCCGCCCAAGGGCGTCTATAGCCACATCGTCGGCATCGACCTGGTGCGCACCGGCCCCGATCAGTTCTACGTGCTCGAGGACAATTGCCGCACGCCCTCGGGCGTGAGCTACATGCTGCAGAACCGCGAGATCATGATGCGCATGTTCCCGCAGCTTTTCATCGAGAACCGCATCGCACCGGTGGACAATTACGCGCAAATGCTGCGCAAGACGCTGGCCTCGGTCGCGCCGCAGAAATGCGACGGCGAGCCAAACATCGTGATTCTGACGCCGGGCCAGTTCAACTCGGCCTATTACGAACATTCCTTCCTCGCCGACATGATGGGGGTCGAGCTGGTCGAGGGGCAGGATCTGTTCGTCGAGGGCGATTTCGTCTGGATGAAGACCACCGAAGGCCCGAAAAAGGTCGACGTGATCTACCGCCGGATCGACGACGCCTTCATCGATCCCTTGTGTTTCCGCCCCGACAGTATGCTTGGGGTGCCTGGGCTGATGTCGGTCTACCGCTCGGGCGGGGTGAACATCTGTTCGTGTCCCGGCGCGGGCGTGGCCGACGACAAGGCGGTCTATACTTTCGTGCCCGAGATGATCCGCTTTTACCTGGGCGAAGAGCCGATCCTCGACAACGTGCCCACCTGGCAATGCGCCAAGACCGACGATTGCAAATACGTGCTGGAACACCTGTCGGAACTGGTGGTCAAAGAGGTGCACGGGTCGGGCGGCTATGGTATGCTGGTCGGACCCAAGGCCGACGCCTCGACGATCGAGGCCTTCGCCGCCAAGATCCGCGAGAAACCCCACAATTATATCGCCCAACCGACGCTGGCGCTGTCGGCCTGCCCGACCTTCGTCGAGGAAGGCATCGCGCCACGCCACGTCGACCTGAGGCCCTATTGCCTGGTGGGCGAAAAGATCGAACTGGTGCCCGGCGGGCTGACGCGCGTGGCGCTGACCGAAGGCTCGCTGGTGGTGAACTCGTCGCAGGGCGGCGGGGTCAAGGACACCTGGGTGCTGGCGGAGTAACGGATATGCTGAGCAGAACCGCAAATCACCTCTTCTGGATGGCGCGCTATCTGGAGCGCGCCGAAACCACCGCCCGCCTGCTCGAGGTCGGAGGGCGCAATTCGCTCCTGCCCGACGTGCGCGGCGGCTTTCGCAACGATTGGGAGGCGGTGCTTCAGGCCTCGGGATCGCTGGAAGCCTTCCGGGCCAAATACGGCGAGACCGTCCAGCGCAACATCGAGACGTTCCTGTTCTTCGACGCCGAAAACCCGTCGTCGGTGCTGTCCTGCATCAACGCCGCGCGCGAGAACGCGCGGGTTGTGCGCACGGCGCTCACCTCGCCGGTGTGGGACGCTCTGAACACCGCCTATCAGGAACTGCAAGAGCTGCAGCGGACCGAACGCAGCAAGCTTATGCTGACCGATCTCAGCGAATGGACCTTGCGCACCTCGTATCTCGTGCGGGGGGCGATCTCGGCCACGCAGCTGCGCAACGACGGCTATCACTTCATGGGTCTCGGCACGAGCATCGAACGCGCCGACAACACCGCTCGGCTGATCGAAGTGAAATACTACGTGCTGCTGCCAAGCGTGTCCTATGTCGGGTCGGGGCTGGACCAGTCGCAATGGGTCACCCTCTTGCGGTCGATGTCGGCGCATCGCGCCTTCACCTGGGCCTATCCGGGCGAGGTCAGCGCCGAGAAGATCGCCGATTTCCTGATCCTCAACCAGATGTTCCCGCGCTCGCTGCTGTCGTCGGTGCGGTGGTCGAACGATCACCTCGATCACATCGCCCGCGGATATGGCAGGACGACGGATGCGCAGAGCTGCGCGCGCAACCTGCTGGCCGAACTGGCAGAGGCGGGGATCAACGACATCTTCGAGGAAGGTCTGCACGAATTCCTGACGCGGATGATGGCGCAGAACGGGCGGCTCTCCGAGGTCGTGCAGGACACCTACCTGAGAGGACTGGCGGCATGAGACTTAATGTGCATCACGTCACGCGCTCGCGGTTCGACGCGCCGGTGCGGGGGCTGATCCAGACCCAGCGGCTTTATGCGGCCAGCCATGCCGGGCAAACGGTGCTGGACTGGTCGGTCGAGACGCCCGGCGCGATCCGCGGCGCGGGCTTTCGCGACAGCGCCGGGGACTGGGTCGAAACAATCACCCTGCGCGGCCCCCTGACCGAGGCCGTCGTCGAAGTGCGGGGCACGGTCGACACCGCCGACACCTTCGGCGTGCTGCGCGAGCACCGCGAAAAGGTGCCGCCGCTGGTCTACACGACGCCCACGCGCAAGACGCAGCCCGACAACGCGCTTCGGGAATTGTCGGCGGATACGCTCGCCGGCATGTCGCAGGACAGCGCCCTCGACCGCGCCCATGCGCTGTCGAATGCCGTGGCCGACGCCATCGCCTATCGCCCTGGTGAGACCGAGGCCCACACCACCGCCGCCGAGGCGCTCGCGGGCGGCAGCGGCGTTTGCCAGGATCACACCCACGCGCTGATCTCGGTGGCCCAGGTCGCCGGAATCCCGGCGCGCTATGTGATGGGCTATCTCTATGCCGATGCCGACGGCATCGTGCACGAGGCCAGCCACGCCTGGACCGAGCTTTGGGTGCCGGATCTGGGCTGGGTCGGCTTCGACGTCTCGAATCGCTGCTGCCCGGACGACAAGTACATCCGGCTTGGCTCGGGGATCGATTCCGTCGATGCGGCCCCCATCCGTGGGCTGGTGCAGGGCAGTCAGCCGGCCGAGCATCTGGCGGTCGAGGTGGTGGTGACCGCCGGGCAACAGCAACAGCAGTAACGCAATGGTAACGCAGGTTCCGATACCGCTTGGCATTGCCGCCGTCACGGGCGCGTCATAAGCGTGGTGTCAGGCTAGGGGGACATCGGCCATGACCTATTGTGTTGGACTGGCGCTGCGGGCGGGTTTCGTGCTGCTGTCGGACACGCGCACCAACGCGGGGCTCGACAATATCGCCACCTACCGCAAGATGTTCACCTTCGAGGATCCGGGCGACCGGGTGATCGCGATCATGACCGCCGGGTCTCTGTCGATCACGCAGACGGTGATGTCGCGGCTGGACGACGCCAACAGCGATCCCGACAGCGCCGACGCCATCCTGCGCGCACCGACCATGCTCAAGGTGGCCGAAATCATCGGCCGCATGTTGTCCGACGTCACCGCCGAGGTCTCGGCCAAGATGGACAGGATGAGCCAGGGTGCCAGCGCCTCGATGATCGTGGCGGGCCAGCGCAGTGGCGGGCCGATGCGGCTTTTCCTGGTTTATCCCGAGGGCAATTTCATCGAGGCGACCGAGGACACGCCGTTCCTGCAGATCGGCGAGCACAAATACGGCAAGCCCATTCTGGACCGCGTGATCACCATGGACACCTCTCTGGAGGATGCGGAAAAGGCCGTGCTGCTGTCGATGGATTCGACCCTGCGCTCGAACCTCAGCGTCGGCATGCCGCTTGATATGGTGGTGATCGAGGCCGATGCGATGGCGGTGTCCCGCCGCCGCCGGATCGAGGCCGACGACAAGGGCTTTGCCCGCATCAGCCAGGAATGGTCCGAGGCCCTGCGCGAGGCGTTCCAGAAGATCAAGCCGGTCTAGGCGGCGTCCACGCCGGGCAGGGCGTCGCCCATCAGGTCGTCGATAAAAAGGCTCAGTAGCTGCGGCCGCCCGCTGACCCCGGCCTTGCGGTAGATTGCGTTTGTCTGAGCCTTGACCGTGCCTTCGGAGGTGCTGCGCATAGCGGCGATCTCGGCGGTCGACAGCCCCTTGATGGCGAATAGGGCGACGTCGCGTTCCGCCGGCGTCAGCCCCCATTCGGTGAAACGTTCCTCGAGCACGTCCATGAACGCGCCCGAGGCGACGCGCAGCCCGGTCTCGGCCGCCTTCTGGCGACGCACCGACAGCACCAGCAGCCGGGCCGACACGCCGACGCCCATGATCAGCCCGACCACCGCGCCGATCTCGATCAGCTCGTAGAGCGCCCAGGCGATCGGCGCGGTGCGCAGGCCCAGCAGGCTTGTCAGGATGTCCCAGAACAGGAACAGCCCGCAGACAAGCTGCAGCGCAAAGAGCGCGGTAAGGGCCAGGTTCTGTTTCACCGTCCGGGCTCCGCCCGTCGGGGCTCAATCGTCGTCGTCATCGTCGTCGTCGCCACCTCCGCCGCCGCCCCCTCCGCCGGAGCCGCTGTTGTCGTTGTCGTCGTCATCGTCGTCGTCGTGGCCGCCGCCACCCGAGCCGCTGTTATCGTCGTCCTTGTCGTCGTCCTTATCGTCGTCCTTGTCATCGTCCTTGTCGTCGTCGTCATCATCGTCGCGGTTGCCGGGGCCGCTGTTGCCGCTGCGGTCCGACCCGCCCGATCCCGACTTGCCGTTTTCCGAGGACCGGTCGATGTAATCGCGCAGGATCGCGCCGGTGGCGGGGTTGAGCACGATCTCGCGCCGCCCGGCCGGGCCGGTCGCGAGGATGCGCACCCGCCCCAGAAGCGTTCGGCGCACACGGATGCGGGTATAGCCCTGGCGTTGCAGCTGGTTGACCACCTGGTCCTTGGCGGTCTGCGCCAAGGCCGGGTTCGGGCCGAGGACGACAAGCGCCCCCGCCCCCAGAAGGAAGCCCCGCCGTTTCATCGCAGCGCCCCGTCGCGGCCCCGACGGGCCGGATCAATCGTCATCGTCGTCGTCGTGATCATCCTCATGACCGCCCCCATGATCCGAGCCATGCCCGTGATCGTCGTCGTGATCGTCGTCGTCATGGCCTGGTCCGTGATCCTTATCATGATCGTCATCGTGGTCGTCGCCATGTTCATCATCGCCCCCGCCGAAGGAATTGTCATCCCCGCCCGAGGCGCGCAGGAAATCGCGATTGCGGTTCCGCACCTCGACGCCCGCGCTGCGGTCGCCGGGCTCGGCCATCTCCCATTCCTGTTTCAGGATTTGTCCTGTGGCGCGGTCGTAGATCGCTTCGGTCTTGCGGTTGCCCAGCACCGCCTCGACCTTGGTCTGGGTCGGGCCGTTCTTCACCTCGATCCCGGCAAAGCCCTTGGCGCGGAAATCGGCGATCACCGCGTCCGAAAACGCGTCGGCCAGCGCCATCGAACCGGCCAGAGCGGCAGCGGCGGTGCTGATGATAAAACGGAATGTCATTTGTCTTGCCTTTCGCTTGGGCCGCCCAACCTGGGGCGGCGTGACGTGAACAGCGGCAAGACTGCCCGCCGGGCCACACCGGCGATATTGGCACAAGGATTAGCAGGACTGCGATAAACCCCCGGCGCAGCGGCATAAACCCTGGTTTATACCGCGCAAAACAAAACGCCCCGCCGCGGGATGCGCGGCGGGGCGTTGATTGCATCAAAGGAACCGGGTCTCAGCCCATGTCAAAGCCCAGGTGCTTGGCGACGGTAAAGATGTCCTTGTCGCCACGCCCGCACATGTTCATGCAGATGATGTGATCGGCGGGCAGTTCCGGCGCGATCTTCATGACATGCGCCAGCGCGTGGGAGGGTTCGAGCGCGGGAATGATGCCCTCGGTCTCGCAGCAAAGCTGAAACGCCTCCAGCGCCTCCTTGTCGGTGATCGCGACGTATTTGGCGCGGCCCACCTCGTGCAGCCAGGAATGTTCCGGCCCGATCCCGGGATAGTCGAGACCCGCCGAGATCGAGAAGCCTTCGAGGATCTGCCCGTCGTCGTCCTGCAAGAGATACGTGCGGTTGCCATGCAGCACGCCCGGCCGCCCGCCGGTCAGCGAGGCGCAATGTTCCATCTTCTCGTTGACGCCCTTGCCGCCCGCCTCGACGCCGATGATGTTTACGTCCGGATCGTCGAGGAACGGATAGAAAAGCCCCATCGCGTTCGACCCGCCGCCGATGGCGGCGATGATCGTGTCGGGCAGACGGCCCTCGGCCTCTTGCATCTGCTCGCGGGTTTCCTTGCCGATGATCGACTGGAAATCGCGCACCATGGCGGGGTAGGGGTGCGGGCCCGCCACCGTGCCGATGCAGTAGAACGTGTCGCGCACATTGGTCACCCAGTCGCGCAGCGCGTCGTTCATCGCGTCCTTGAGCGTGCCCCTGCCAGAGGTCACCGGCATCACCTCGGCCCCCAAAAGCTTCATCCGGAAGACGTTGGGCTGCTGGCGCTCGACGTCATGCGCACCCATGTAGACCACGCATTTCAGACCGAACTTGGCGCAGACGGTGGCGGTGGCCACGCCGTGCTGGCCCGCGCCGGTCTCGGCGATGATGCGGGTCTTGCCCATGCGGCGCGCGAGGATGATCTGGCCCAGCACGTTGTTGATCTTGTGCGCGCCGGTGTGGTTCAGCTCGTCGCGCTTCATATAGACCTTGGCCCCGCCCAGCCGCTCGGTCAGCCGTTCGGCGAAGTAAAGCGGCGAGGGGCGGCCGACGTAGTGCTTCCACAGAAAATCCATCTCGTCCCAGAAGGATTGGTCGGTCTTGGCGCGCTCGTATTGCTCTTCCAGTTCCAGGATCAGCGGCATCAGCGTCTCGGACACGAAGCGCCCGCCGAAGATGCCAAAGCGGCCCTTTTCGTCGGGGCCGGTCATGAAGGAATTGGCCAGATCGTTCATCTTTGCTCTCCCGTGGTCTGGCGCTCTGTCTACGCCAGCTTGACCCGTGAAGGCCAGAGCGGAAACGACCTGAATGTGCGGCTGCGAGACCGGGCGAAACGGCCACAGCCCGGCAAAATCGTGTGGCGCGGTCTTGGCCTGTGCCGCCGGTGTGGTAACCAGAACTTCGCCGTGGGGGCCGCAACGAAAGACATTCGATGTTCCGACAGTTTTGTCGCGCCCTGGCCGCATGCCTTGTGCTGACCTCGCCTCTGGCTGCCGAAGACCGCCTGCCGCTGGGTTACGGGCGTCTGTCCACCAACGATCTTTTCGCCGAAGGGCGCGACCGCTGGCAGACCGGGTCGGTCGCGTCAAGCCGGGTGCGCGGGCCGGACTGGACCGGACACGCGCCCGACGCGCCCGGTGCGCTGCTGGAATACCGGCTGGGCTTTCACGTCATGTCGCCGTCGAACCTGCGCAACCCCGCGCCGGGCGACCGGCCGCTGGCCACCGCCATCAGCCTGGGTCTGCACACGCATTTCACCCGCGGCGCGGCTGAGATCGCGCTGGGCGGCGATCTTGTGGTGACGGGCCCGCAGACCGGGCTCGACGATTTTCAGACCGCGCTGCATGACGCGATCGGCATCGCGCCGCCCAGCCCGGGCGTGAAGGACCGCCAGATCGGCAACGGCGTGCATCCAAGTTTCGTGGGTGAGATCGGGCAGGACATCGCCTGGGGCGGGGCGCGCCTGCGTCCTTTCGCCGAGGCGCGCTGGGGCGCCGAGACGCTGGTGCGCCTCGGGGCGGATCTGACGCTGGGCGTGGTGGGGCAGGGCGAGCTTTTGGTACGCGATCCGGTCACCGGCCAGCGCTACCGCGCCGTGCAGACCGACGCGCCCGGCAGCAGTTTCGTGCTGGGCGGCGATATCGCCTATGTCGACAGCAGCATCTTCCTGCCCGAAAGCCGCGGTTACGCACTGACCGACAGCCGCCAGCGGCTGCGCGCGGGGGTGCACTGGCAGGGCGAACGGCATTCGGCCTTCTACGGGCTGACCTGGCTGGGCGAGGAATTCGACGGCCAGCCGAACGGTCAGGTCGTCGGCTCTTTGAGGCTCAAACTGGCGTTCTGACCGCCGGGGGTTGTGTCATTCCCGCAACCTTCTGGCGAACTGACACAAATCGTGTCGGAGTTTATGCCACGTAGCGCTTTGCCGATTCGCTGTGCTCTGATACCAATCCGTTAATAAAAAAATAACAGAGCAGGCATACAGGCACATGGGAACGGGCTTTTCGGGCACGTTCGTCATCTCCTGGACGCAGACGGATATAGACGGCCTCGATGCCGCGCCGCCGTCCGCGTTGACCGTCGGGGCCACATGGTCGTGGCGGGGGGAGGCCGTCCGGGTGGACGGACCCAGCACGCTGTTGCGGCTGGAGCAGGCAGATGGCGAAGCCAATATCCGCAAACGCGCGGCGCGCATGGTGCGCCGGCTCGTCGGTGCGGCGGTGAAGAACACCACGCAGATCGACAGTATCGAGGTCGATCATCCGCTGACCGATCAGAGCTTTGTGGTCACCAACGGCGTCCAGAGCTTTACCGTCACCGTGATCGAGGTGTCGGGCGGGGCACGTCCCTTGCTGATGTTCCTTGACGAGATGCCGCCGCAGAACACCGAGCTTTGGGTCGTCCACCACACTCTGGAACCCGGTCTGGGTCACGCGGCCGCCGAGACCGGCGGCGGCGTGATCTGCTTTACGCCGGGCACCCGCATCTTGACGCCGGACGGCCCGCGCCTGATCGAGGATCTGCGCGAGGGCGATCAGGTTCAGACCAAGGACAACGGTGCGCAGCCTATCCAGTGGATCGGCAGCCGCCACATGACCGGCGCGCGGCTGTTCGCGATGCCCCGGCTGCGGCCGATCCGCATCCGCGCCGGCGCCTTCGGCATGGACCGCCCCGACGAGGAATTCCTGGTCTCGCCGGAACACCGGATGGTCGTGCGCGGCGCCGTGGCGCGCGCGCTTTTCAACACGCACGAGGTGCTGGTCGCGGCCAAGGATCTGGTCGATGGCGACAAGGTCACGCTGGACATGAATGTGCGCGCGGTGACCTATGTGCATCTGCTGCTGCCGCGCCACGAGGTGCTTTTCGCCAACGGGATGGAGACCGAGAGCTTCCACCCCGCCAACACCGCGCTGGCCACGCTGAGCGATGCCGACCGCGCGCGGCTGCTGGCGCAGCTGCCGGTGATCGAGGACAACCCCCATGCCTATGGCGGCTATGCAAGGCGCAACCTTTCGGCCTCGGAGGCGGCGATCCTGATGCACGAGGCGGCTTAGGGGGCGGCAGGGGCAGACTGGCCCATTGCTCTTGGGTAACGAAAGCCGCGACCTGCGCCTGTCCGTGGGGTGGCGCTGCTACGGTACGTCTACGCGCTTTATCCCAGCCCAGTCATCGCACCGAATGAGCGGCGTACTCACGTCACCAAAGCGCCAGCCCGCCGGGACGGGCAGGCGCTGGTCGCGGCGGCCTGCGGCCTTGATTCCGCGACTTGAGGGCGCTGATCAGAGTTAAAACAGGGCACCCCGCCCGTTATTCGCGAATCTCGTCCGGCCGAACGCCCCAGAGCGCGGTTTTCTGACCCCATCCCTTGTAGCCGCCCGCGCTGAGGTGGCACCATTCGGGGCCGCAATCGCCCAGCCGGGCGATCACCCCCAGCGCCAGCTTGGCGGCCACCGGCGCGCCCGGATCGGGCCGGGTGTGCAGCGGCAGAAGGTCGGAATCCACGATCACCGTGCGCACGCCCGACAGCAGAGAGTAATGCACCCAGCCGCCCGCGCCGTCGCGGTCCTGAACGCGCCGCCAGTGGCCGTGTTCGGCGGTGATCTGCAGCGGCATGTCGCGGCGCTTGTAGACCCAGTCGATCCGGTGCGTCAGCGACGGGCCGCGCCGGACGTTGCCCTCGGCGGCCTTCATCGACACGTAGCGCGGCAGCGGCAGGTTGGTCACCGGCCCGCGATCCTGCCCCGCCCATGCGGCATGGCCCAGAAAAAGGGCCGCCAGCAGCCCCGCCCGCAATGCTTTCGCGATCATGTTCCCGATCCTGCCCGAATTCTGCCCAAGGGTTTTTCGCGGCGGGGTTCTTGTGCCCCGTTCCGTCTTGCGACACTCTGCCAAAGCGCCGGGCCAAGGGAAAGCGAAGGGACGAACCACATGCCATCAAAACGTCTGAGTGTTGTCGTGACGCGACGCTTGCCCGATGTGGTGGAGACCCGGCTGAAGGAATTGTTCGACGTGCGTCTGCGCGACGACGACACGCCGATGACCCGCGCCGAGCTGATCGAGGCGGTCCAGAGCGCCGACGTGCTGGTGCCCACGCTGACCGATACGATCGACGCGGGGCTGATCGGGCAGGCGGGCGAGGACCTGCGGCTGATCGCCAATTACGGCGCCGGGGTCGATCATATCGACGTCGAGACCGCGCGCTCGCGCGGGATCCTGGTGTCGAACACGCCCGGCGTGGTGACCGACGACACCGCCGACATGGTGATGGCGCTGATGCTGGGTGTGACCCGCCGCATCCAGGAAGGGCTGGCGGTGATGCAGGAAGGCACCTGGCAGGGCTGGGCGCCGACGGCGTTTCTGGGCGCGCGGCTGGGCGGCAAGCGGCTTGGCATCCTCGGAATGGGCCGCATCGGCCAGGCGGTGGCGCGGCGCGCGCAGGCTTTCGGGATGCAGATCCACTACCACAACCGCCGCCGACTGCGCCCCGAGACCGAGGAGGCGCTGGAGGCGACCTATTGGGAGAGCCTCGACCAGATGGTCGCGCGCATGGATGTGCTGAGCGTGAACTGCCCGCATACGCCTTCGACCTTCCATCTGCTGAACGCGCGGCGGCTGAAGCTGATGAAACCTTCGGCGGTGATCGTGAACACCTCGCGCGGGGAGGTGATCGATGAGAACGCGCTGACGCGGATGCTGAAGGCCGGGGAGCTGGCGGGGGCGGGGCTCGACGTTTATGAACACGGGCATCGCGGAAATCCCGATCTGGTCAACATGCCCAATGTGGTGATGCTGCCGCATATGGGGTCTGCCACGGTCGAGGGGCGGATCGAGATGGGCGAGAAGGTGATCATCAACGTCAAGACCTTCGCCGACGGCCACCGCCCGCCGGACCAGGTCGTGCCGGCGATGCTCTGAAGCTTGCCGTTATCATGTGGAGCGCGGCTGCGCCGCGCGCTGGTTTCTGGAGGGGTTTGCGGATGTGAGCCCTTTTTCTTTCGCCGTCGCGCCGGTGTCGGGGGCGGAGCCTCCGGCGGGGATATTTTGGGATCGATGAAGACGAGCGCTGTGCTAGGCTGAGAGCGATTCAGCTGGAGATTGAAATGCGGTATGTTCTTGGATTTGGATTGGCGGTTGTCCTGAGCGGCGCGGCGCTGGCGCAGGAGGCCGCCGATGCGGTTGCGCCGGAGGCGGCGACGGAGACCGGTTTCGCGGCGCTTTCGGCGGAAGTGGCGGCGGCGCTGGAGGCCAAGGCCTCGGGCGTGCCGGTGGCGGCGTCGGACTGGATGGTGGCCGCGGCCAACCCGCTTGCGGTCAGCGCCGGGGCGCGGGTTCTGCGCGAGGGCGGCACGGCGGCGGATGCCATGGTGGCGGTGCAGGCGGTGCTGGGATTGGTGGAGCCGCAAAGCTCGGGTCTGGGCGGCGGGGCGTTCCTGGTCTGGCACGACGGCGCGAGCGGAGAGATCACCACGCTCGACGGGCGCGAGACCGCGCCGCTGGCGGCGACGCCGGGGCTTTTCCAGGACGACAGCGGCGCGCCGCTGAAGTTCTTCGACGCGGTGGTTGGGGGCCGGTCGGTCGGGGTGCCGGGCACGCCGGCGCTGATGCAGGCGGCGCATGACCGTTGGGGCCGGGCGGACTGGGCCGGGCTTTTCGACGACGCGGTGGCGCTGGCAGAGGGCGGTTTCGCGGTGTCGCCGAGGCTGGCGGCGCTGGTGGCGGGCGATGCGGATCGGCTGGGGCGCTTTCCGGCCACGGCCGCCTACTTCCTGCCCGGGGGCGAGCCGCTGGCCGAGGGCGATATGCTGACCAACCCGCAATATGCGGCGGTGCTGCGGGCGATGGCGGCGCAAGGGGCGGATGCGGTCTATACCGGACGGATCGCACAGGACATCGTCAGCACCGTGCGCGGGGCCGAGGACAATCCCGGCGTCATGGCCGCCGTCGATCTGGCGATCTACGAGGTCAGGGAGCGCCCCGCCGTCTGCGCGCCGTTCCGTGCGCATGAGGTCTGCGGTATGGGGCCGCCGTCGTCGGGGGCGCTGACCGTGGGGCAGATCCTGGGGATGCTGGACCAGAGTGCGGCGGGGGGGGCGGACGACGTGCAGACCTGGCGGCGGATCGGCGATGCCTCGCGGCTCGCCTTTGCGGATCGGGGCCGGTACATGGCCGACAGCGATTTCGTGCCGATGCCCACCGCGGGGCTGGTCGCCCCCGCCTATCTTGCCGAGCGGGCGGCGCTGCTGGAGGGCGACGACGCGCTGCCCGAGGTGGCGCCGGGCAATCCCGAATGGGATCATGCACGGCTCTGGGCCGATGACGAGAGCATCGAGTTTCCCTCGACCTCGCATATCTCGATCGTGGACCAGTACGGCAACGCGCTGTCGATGACGACGACCATCGAGAACGGTTTCGGGTCGCGGCTGATGACCAACGGTTTCCTGCTGAACAACGAGCTGACGGATTTCTCGTTCCGTTCGCACAGCGACGGGGTGCCCATCGCCAACCGGGTGGAGCCGGGCAAGCGGCCGCGCTCGTCTATGTCGCCGACCATCGTGCGCCGGGGCGGCGCGCCAGTGCTGGTGATCGGCTCGCCCGGCGGGTCGCGGATCATCGGCTATGTGGCGCAGGCCATCGTCGCGCATATCGACTGGGGGATGGATGTGCAGCAGGCCATCGCCATGCCGCATGCGGTGAACCGCTTTGGCACCTATGACCTTGAGGCGGGCACCGACATGGAGGCGATGGAAGCGCCGCTTGCCGAGCTTGGCTTCAAGGTCAATCTGCGCGATCTCAATTCCGGGCTGCACGCCATCGCCATCGGGCCGGACGGTTTGCAGGGCGGGGCGGATCCGCGCCGCGAGGGGATCGCGCTGGGGGAATGACCCGGGCCTTGCCGTGAAATAAAAAGGGCTGCCCGTGGGCAGCCCTTTTTGGGGTCATGTGCGATGGTTCAGCCGTAGACCAGCCTGGGCAGCCAGGTGATGATCTGCGGGAAGAACATGCAGAGCACCAGCCCGACGATCTGCAGCGCCAGGAAGGGCAGGGCGGATTTGAAGATGTCGGTCATCGGAATCTCCGCCGGGGCCACGCCGCGCAGGTAGAAGAGCGCATAGCCGAAAGGCGGCGAAAGGAACGACATCTGCATGTTCACCAGGTAGAGCACCCCGAACCACAGCACCAGATCGTCCGGGTTGGTCAGGCCGAAGGGCTCGGGCCCCATCGCCTTGATGATCGGCACGAAGATCGGCACGCAGAGCAGCAGGATGCCGACCCAGTCGAGGAACATGCCCAGGATCACCAGCACGATCATCATGATGATCAGGATGCCCCAGGGGCCGAAACCGGTGGCCTCCAAAGCGCCTTGCACGAATTGCTGGCCACCTTCGAGCACGTAGAGCCCCACGAAGATCGTCGCGCCGAACATGATCCAGATCACCATGGCCGAGGCCTTGAGCGTGGTCAGAGAGGCCTCGCGGATGGTCTGCCAGTCCAGCTTGCGGTGAATGGCCGCCACGATGAAGGCGCCGAAGGTGCCGATGCCCGCGGCCTCGACCGGCGTTGCGACGCCGGTGAAGATCACGCCCAGAACCACCGCAATCAGCGCGATGGGCGCCGACATGTTGCCCATGAGCTTCATCTTTTCGGCGGTGCTGATGCGTTCCTCGACCGGAATCGGCGGGCCCAGCTTGGGGTTGATGACCGAGCGGATGACCACATAGGCGATGTACATGCCCGACAGCAGCAGGCCCGGAATGACCGCGCCGATGAAGAGTTCGCCCACCGATTGCTCGGCCACGACCGCGTAGATGATCGCCAGGATCGACGGCGGGATCAGGATGCCCAGCGTGCCGCCGGCCATGATCGAACCCATCGCGATCTTGGGGTCGTACCCGCGTTTCAGCATGGCGGGCAGGGCGATGATGCCCATGGTCACCACGGCCGCGCCAATGACGCCCACCATCGCGGCCAGCACCGTCGAGGCCAGGATGGTCGCCGCCGCAAGGCCGCCGCGCACACCGCCCAGCACCTTGTAGATGACGTCGAACATCTCGTTGATGATGCCCGCCCTCTCTAGCATCGCCGCCATGAATATGAAGAGCGGGATGGCTGAAAGCTGGTAGTTCGTCATCAATGGGAAGATGCGGCTGGGCACGATGTTCAGCGCCCGCTGGTCGCCCAGAACGAAGAGGAACACACAGGCCAGACCGCCGGTGACGAAGGCCAGAGGCAGCCCCGCCATCAGCAGGACCAGCAGCGACCCGAACATGATGAGTGTCAGCCACTCGATGCCAATCTCAAGTCCCATGCCTCATGCCCCCCGTGCAATCGCGCGGATGTCCTGCGCGAGTTTCGAAATGCCCTGAAGGACAAGCAGCAGGCCACCGATCACCATGACCCATTTCATCGGCCACAAGGGGACCTCCCATTCGTTGAAACTGATCTCGCCCCAGCGGATGTTGGGGTCTGTCCATTGCGCCATGTTCCAGCTGCCCAGCATCTCGCCAAAGCCGATCTCGCCGCGCGCCCAGTCGCTGACCAGGCTGTTGCCCGAGGCCACCGCGTTGGCGTCCATGGCGAAGATGTAACTGGTCACCAGAAGCGTGCCCGCGAAGATGAAGAAGAAGATCGAGGTGAAAAGATCGACCCACGCCTTGTTCGTCCGCTTCATCGGCGCATAGAAGATATCGACGCGCACATGCGCCTCGGTCAGCATCGCATAGGACCCGGCGATCAGGTATTGCATCCCGAACATCAGGTACATCGCCTCGTGCGCCCAGTTGGTCGGGCTGCCAAAAACGTAGCGGCTGATCACCTCGAAGTAATAGACGAAGACCGCGATCACCGCCCAGTAGCTGACGAATTCGCCGGCTTTCAGCGAGAGCTGGTCGATCCAGCCGGTCCAGCCGGCACTGACGTGGTCGGCGTCGTCCTTCTGCTCTTCCTCCTCCAGCTTCTTCAGCGCGATCTCGGCCTCCGACGGCGCCTCGCTCGGCGGAATGGCGGCATTGGCGCGCTTGACCAGCATCGGCAGCAGCAGCGCGTCGATCGCCATCGCGGCAAGCAGCACATAGAAGGCATAGCGCGCGACGTTGTTCCAGAAACCCAGCGCCTCCTGCGCCTCGACTGCGGTGGGGCGGGCGGTTTCCAGATCGGTCTCGGCCTCGGCGATGCGCTCACGGCCTTCGGTGATGCGCTTTTCGGCCCGTTCGACATTGCGCTCGGCGCGGCGCACCGCAAAGGATTCCGGATCCTCTGCCAGCGCCTCGGCCAGCGCGGCCTGCAGGTCGGGCATGTCCGCCTCGGCGGTTTCGACGCGCTCGGTCTCGCGTTCTAGGATCCGCTCGGCCATGCGCACCACGTTGTCGGCATCCGAAACCACCGACCGCGCCGCCTGGCTTTCGGCATTGGCGAAAAGGATGACAAGGAACACCGGAATGAACGCGAGCCCCAGAAGGCTGCGCAGATAGAACCGGTGCAGGCCCAGCATGCCGCCGGTCACCAGTACGAAATAGCCAAGGCTGATCGAGTATTTGGTCTGATCGGGTTTCGGCCGCCTTGACAGTAGCATCGCCACCAGCGGAAAAACGATCAGCCCCACCCAATACGCCCAATGCGGCAGGGAAAAGTCGAGACTGGGCATCGTGCCCCCCCCTCGTTGTCAGATTGTGTCTTTAAACGTAAAGCGACGGGCCCGGCGCCGTGGCGCGGGCCCATCCTTCGTCAAAAGCTGCGCCGATCAGAGATCGAGCGTCATGCCTTCCGTCAGCGCCGGGTCGACATAGCCCAGGCTGCCCGACTGCATATAGTCGAGGATGATCTTGAAGACGCGCGCGGCATCCTTGTCGCGGTTGGCGTACTTGTACCAGACCGGGACCGCCACTTCGGTCATCAGCTCGACGTCGTCCTGGGTCAGACGGGTGACCTCGGTGCCATCGGCCTCGAACTTCTGCCAGGCTTCCTGGTCGGCGGCCTGGATCGCGGCGTGGTGCATGTCCGAATAGACATGCGTCTCCATCTCGACGAACTGCTTCATCTGCGGCGACAGCGCATCCCACGAGGACTGGCCCACGGTGATGTCCATGATGTCGACCGGCTGGTAAAGCGACATGAAGCCCGGAGGGCCCATGACGATGTAGTCGGTCACCTGGCTGAAGCCGAGCGCGTAGTTCACCGCCGGACCCACGTAGTCGGCCACGTCGATGGTGCCCTTTTCCAGCGCCGGGAAGATCTCCGAACCCGGCAGAACCGTGGTTTCGGCGCCGATTTCGGTGAAGATTTCCGCCACCATGCCGCCCGGCAGGCGCATCTTGCGGCCGCGGAAGTCGTCGATCGAGCGGATCGGAACCTTGGAATGGATGATGTTCGGGCCGTGGTGCACGGGGCCGACGAAGTGCATGCCCTGCGCGGCATAAAGCTCGCGCGCGATGTCGAGCCCGCCGAGGCCGTAGTAGAACACGTCGTATTCATGCGGGTTGCGCAGGCCCAGCGGGAAGGACGACAGGAACGTCGCCGCCGGAATGATACCCTGCGCGTAGATGGTGAAGGGGTTCACAGCATCCAGAACGCCGTTCTTGACCGCGTCGTAAAGCTGGAAATCGCCCACGACGTCGTTCGCGCCGAAAGGTGTGAACGACAGCTCGCCGCCGGTCTTTTCCTCGATCGTGGCGCACCAGTCCTTGAAGATCTGCAGTCCGGCGCCGCCGGGCCAGCTCGTCTGGATCTTCCAGTTGGTGCCGTGCGCGGCTGCGGTTGCGATATGCGGTGCGGCCAAGCCGGCAGTACCAAGGCCGATCAGCGCCTTGCGGCGCGATACCAGTGAAGTCATGTTTTCCTCCCACTTTAAAGCCGCCCTCGCAGCAGCTTACCGGCCCAAAGCGCGAACCGGATGCAGACTGTTTAATACTTCGGTGGGAATTGGTAAAGGTTTCTTTCCAATTCGCGGGGTGGGGGCCGCTTTGTAACGGTTCTGCCTTAGAATATTGCGTCTGCGGGACGGCGGCTTGCTGCATTGAACGGCTACATCGAAACGGTGGGCCGTTGCGCCACACGGTCCTTTGAAAAGGCCGAACAGCTTCAGAAAAGGGTGATTCCCGCATCGGCGGCCCGAGGCGCTGGGCGCGGCGGAACCTCCGGCTCGACCGTGTCGGGCACCAGGAACTGCTGCGCGCGCGCCGCCCGAGGCCAGAACCGCAGCCGCCGGGCAGAGGTGCCGCCCAGGCTTTCAGCGACGCAAGGTATGCCCTCGTCCGCCAGAAAGCGCCGGGCGAACGCCGCGTTCGACGCGCCGATGTCGCGCAGGTTGACGTTCATCCGCGCCCCGCCGAAAAGCTTGGCGACCATTCTGTCCTTGCGCGCCCCGTGTTTCAGCAGATCGTTGATCAGCAGTTCCATCAGATAGGCGCCAAAGCGGACGTCGCCGCGGCCGCTCTCGGTCCTTTCGGGCAGCAGGAAATGGTTCATCCCCCCGATTTTTGCTGCAGGGTCGTTCAGGCACACCGCCACGCAAGAGCCCAGCACCGTCGACAGTACGACATTTGGCGCGTCCGCGATCGCGTATTCTCCCTGGATGACGGTGACGGTCTTCTGATCAGGCAGGGTCATATTCATCCCCTTTCCAGGGATTTGCGCGATTTGCACGCGGCAAGGATGGCCTGGCCCATGTCCGGCAGCGCCACGCTTTGCTGCACGCCGCCCAGTTCCACGGCCGCGCGCGGCATTCCATAAACGGTCGAGGTCGCCTCGTCCTGCGCCAGGGTCCGGGCGCCTGCGTCGAAGAGCTGCCGCATGCCCGCGGCCCCGTCGCGCCCCATGCCGGTCAACTGCACCGCGATGCAGCGCCGCGCCACCGGCACCGCCGAGCGAAACAGCATGTCGATCGACGGCATATGGCCGCTGACCGGCGCGCCGGGCACCAGCCGCAGGCGTTTGCCGTCGCCGTCGGCCAGTTGTATATGCGCCTTGCACCCCGCCGCCAGCGCCACCGTGCCGGTCTCTATGGGCTGGCCGTCGGCGGCCAGACGCACGCGCGCCGGGCATTGCCGGTCCAGCAGCCCGGCAAGGCTCGGCCCGAAGCCCGCGCCGGTGTGCTGCACGATCAGGACCGGCGGGCAGTTCGGCGGGAAATGCCGCAGGACGGTCATCAGCGCGTCGATGCCGCCGGTCGATGCGCCGATCAGGATCAGGCTGTCGTCGAATGCTGCCGTGGCGGGCCGTTTCGGCGCGGCGGGCTGCCCGCGTCGTTCGGACCGCGCGACCGCCAGTATCGTCTCTGCCAGCCGGTCGGGCGCCGCCGCGCCGTCAATCTCGAAAAGGCCGCTTTTCGCGGTCTGGGCCTGCGCCGTCGAAGGCGCGTCGCGGATCACCAGCCAGCGCACGTCGAACGTGGCGAAGAGCGCGCGCATCACCTCGAATTCCGGCTTTGCGGCAAGCGCGTTTCCGATCACCACCACGTCGGGGGCGAATTCCTCGACATAGGCATAGGTGGCGGCCAGATCGCGGGTGCGGCAGACCACGCGCAGCCCCGGCACGCCGGACAGGCCGCGGGAAAACCGGTCGTTGATCGCGGCGTCCTGCAAGGCCAGAACGACGGAAACACGGGTCATGTCAGGTCCCTCTTCGTTGCATGGATGCGCACGGCCGACTTCACAGCAGCTCAAAGCCGTGATGGCCGCCTTCCGCCTCCTCCCCGCCCAGCCGATTGGCCAGATCCCGCAGCGGCAGGGCGTTCAAAAGCGGCCCGATATCGACCGGGGTCTCGTCCCCGATCCGGGACGCCAGGCTTTGCGCATAGCCGGCAAGCGCCTCGGCGGATTGCACCAGCACGTCGATTTCCTGCAGATGCTTCAACGCATCCGACCGGGTGACGCCGTCGTCCGTGCAAAGCGCCTCGATCCCGTCTTCCAACCGCAAGAGCCGTTGCGACAGGCGGGCGATCTCCTCGCCCAAAAGCGCGATGGCCTCGCGCGGCGCCAACCGGAGTGAGGACGGGGCCGCCATCACAACCGGCCCACCACGCTTTCTATGCATTGCTTCATCGCGGCGGAGGTAAAGGGCTTCTTGATCATGTTGTTCAACCCCAGCCGCTTGGCGTCCGCCACGATCTGCGGCGTCGGCTTGCCGGTGACCAGAATGAACCCCATGCGCTGGGTGGCCTTGTTCTGCCGCACCGCCTGCAGCAACCCCAGCCCGTCCATGCCGGGCATGTTGTAATCCGACAGCACCAGATGCACGGGCCGCGACGCCAATTGCGTGAACGCGCTGCGGCCGTCGTTTTCGGTGAGGTAATTCTTGATGCCGATCTCGTCGAGCGCCTGCGTGATCAGCCCGCGGCTCGTGGCCATGTCATCGACCACCATCACGCGGAGCGATTCCTTCAATCCCATTCTGGTCTCCTCAACTGCTCATTTTGGGTTTGTTCGTTTTGCGTAGGCGGTGATCCCGATGGTTTCGAGCGCCGCAGTTGCCGGGCCCGTGACGCGTTCGGAATGGCCGATGAAAAGCAGCCCGCCCTCGCGCAGCAGCCCGACGAACCTTTCCCAGAGCCGTGCCTGCGTCGGCTTGTCGAAATAGATCGCCACGTTGCGGCAAAAGATGGCGTCGAACGGGCCCTTGAACGGCCAGTCCGTCATCAGGTTCAGCTCGGCAATCTTGACCATGTCGCGCACCGATGGCGCCATCTGGTTAGGTTTGCGCGGGTCCCCGGATCCGGTCACGTATCGGTCACGCAAGGCCTGTGGAATGGTGGCCACCGACTCGTCGCTGTAGCGCCCGGCCTGCGCCATCGACACGACCGCCGGGTCGATGTCGGTGGCCAGAATGCGCACATCGCGCCGGGCGGCGCCGGGCAGGTGTTCCAGCAGGGTCATGGCCAGCGAATAGGGCTCTTCGCCGGACGAGCAGCCCGCCGACCAAAGACGCACGCGCTGCCCCGCCTCCAGCTGGCGCGCCATGACCGGCAGGCCGCGGCCCTGCAAAAGTTCGAAGTAATGGTTCTCACGAAAGAAACTGGTGACATTGGTTGTCAGCGCGCTGACGAAGGCGGTTTCCTCCTCGGTTTCTCCGTCGCGTTTGATCAGCTCGAGATAGGCCGAGAAATCGGCAAGCCCGCGGGCCCGAAGCCGCCGTGCGAGGCGCGAATAGACCAGAGGCTTCTTGGTCTCGGCAAGGTTGAGCCCGTAGCGGCGGTGCGCCAGATCCGCGATCTGGCGAAAATGCGCCTCGGTGAAGTCGTACTCGCCGAGCGCGTCGTCCGCGGCTTTGGCGATCATGCGGCGCCCGCCGCTTCGGGGCTGACCACATTGGCCAGGTTCACCACGCGGATCATCGCCTCGTCGACCGATATGACGCCGAGGATGCTGTCGCGGGCGAATTCGGATTTCACATCGGGCGTTTCCTGGATCGCATCCTTCTGCACCGACAGGATTTCAGACACCGATTCGACCAGCAGCCCGATCGTGTTGCCCTCGGTCGCGGCGACGATCACCACGTTGCGCTCGTTGTCCCAGGTCTTGCCCAGACCGAAGCGCGCCGACAGATCGAAGATCGGAATCACGGCGCCGCGCAGGTTCATCACCCCCAGCACGTCCTCGGGCGTGTGCGGCAGCAGCGTGACCGGAGTCCAGCGCCGGATCTCGCGGATTTGGGTGATCTCGAGGCAAAAGCTCTGCCCGCCGGCGGAAAAGGTGATGAATTCGAAGGGGGCTTCGACGGACGATTCTGTGGCGTCAAGCATGACGGATCTCCATTCGCTGGGCTGGCAGGGGGGCGGGGGCGACCGCGTCGGCGGGCAGCCGGACAAGCTCGTCCGGATCGAGGATCAGCGCGATCTTGCCGTCCCCCAGGATCGTCGCGGCCGACACGCCCTCGATCGTGCCGTAATTGTTTTCCAGGCTCTTGATGACCACCTGGCGCTGGTCGTGGATGGCGTCGACGCGCAGCGCGGTCAGGCCACTGGCCTCGGTGTGGACCAGCAGCAGCACGCCGTTGCCGCGCTTTGTTTCCGCGCCCGCGAGGCCGAGGTTCCGCGCCACATCGACAATGGGCACATAGCTGCCGCGCACCGATAGCACCGCGCCATCGGCGCCGATCCGGTGCAGATCGCGCGATGACGGGCGCACCGTTTCGAGGATCGAGGCGATCGGTATGACCATGGTCTGGCTGCCGACCGATATCACGAACCCGTCCATCACCGCGAGCGTCAGCGGCAGAATGATCGTGAAGGTCGTGCCTTCGCCCGGAACGGAGGCGATCGAAATCCGCCCGCCCAGGGCGTTCACCGCGTTCTTGACCACATCCATGCCGACCCCGCGGCCCGACAGGTTCGACACGGTGCCGGCGGTGGAAAAGCCGGGCAGGAACAGAAGGTTGTCGATCTCGGCATCGGTCAGTTCGCTGTCCGGCGGGATCAGGTTCTTGCGGGTGGCGGTTTCGAGGATTTTCTCGCGGTTGAGCCCGGCACCGTCGTCGGCCACTTCGATGAAGACGCTGCCCGAGCGGTGCGAGGCGGAAAGGCGGATCGTGCCGGTTTTGCCTTTTCCCGCGGCCTCGCGGCCCTCGGGGGTTTCCAGGCCGTGGTCGACGGCATTGCGGATCATGTGGGTCAGCGGGTCGGCCAGCCGTTCGATCACGGTCTTGTCGACCTCGGTGGAATCGCCCGAGGTTTCCAGCCGCGCGGTCTTGCCGGTCACCTCCGAGGCCTCGCGCACGATGCGGGACATGCGCTGGAAGAGCGGCTTGACCGGCTGCGCGCGGATCGCCATCACGCCTTCCTGGATGTCGCGGGCCAGCAGTTTGTAGGCCTCGAGCTCGTTGGTCAGATGCGCGACAGTGGGCAGGTCCAGCTCTTCGATGCGCTGCGAGATCATGGCCTGGTTGATGATCAGCTCGCCCACGGTGTTGATCAGCCGGTCGACACGGTCGAGATCGACGCGAAGCGTCGGTTTCGGACCCCTGCTGTCCCGCTCGGCCTTGGCCGGCGCCGGGGCGCCGTCGGTTTGCGGGGCGGGCGCGGGATCGGGGGTGGCGTCGCGATCAGGCCCGGCAGGGGCCTCGACGTTTCCCTCCGGCTCGGGCGTGTCGGGCAGGGGGATGTCGGGCACGGGCGCGTCCTCGCGGATCGTGATGTGCAGCGCGCACAGGCCCTCGACGAATTCGAAGACCTCGTGCAGCACGGTTTCGGGTTCTGCCGTGGTCAGTTCGAGGTCCCATGCCAGCGGTCCGTCGGCGGGGTCATAGCAATCGAGGTCCGGCAGATCGCCCGGATCGGCGCGCACGGTCAGGTCGCCGAGTTCGGCCAGCGCGTCGAACAGCAAAAGCGGCTCGTGGCCATTGTCGTAGAGCCCCCGGCGGGGCTCGAACCGGATCCGATAGGTCGTCGGGCCGGTGTCCAGCGGCCCGAGATCGATGGCGGCGGGGGTGTCGAAATCCAGCGTGACGGCGTCGAAGGAGAACGTGTCTTCCAGATCCTCGGCGCCAAGATAGCCTTCGAGCTCTTTGGTGAGCGCCTCTGTCTGGGCGGCGTTGGCTTCGCGTTCGTCGCGCGCGGCCTCGACCTGATCGGCCAGCGTATCGCCGGAGCGGTGGAAAAGGCGCATCAGGTCGGCATCGACCGTCAGCTCGCGAGAGCGGACCTTGTCCAGCACCGTCTCGAACGTGTGGGCAAAGCCCACGAGGTCGTCCAGCGCGAAGGCCCCGGCGCCGCCCTTGATCGAATGCACGGCGCGGAACACCGCGTTGACCACTTCGGGATCGTTGTCGGTCTCTTCCATGCCGGAGAGACCTTCGACCAACGCCTCGAGAAGCTCTTCGCATTCCTCGAAAAACGTGTCGCGGATCGCTTTGCCCGACATGTCAGGACACATGCCCGGTGAGGCGGCGCAGCACCGACACAAGCGATGCATCGTCGAACGGTTTTACGATCCATCCCGTGGCCCCCGCGTCGCGGGCGCGGGTCTTCAACTCGGCCGAGCTTTCGGTGGTCAGCACGATGATCGGCACACTGGTCTGGTGCGGGCCGCTGCGCAGCGTGTCGATCACCCCGTAGCCGTCCATGTTCGGCATGTTGATATCGGTGATCACAACGTCCGGATCGACCTCGGCGAAGCGTTCGACGCCTTCGACGCCGTCGCAGGCCGCGTGAAATTCGAATCCGGCGCTTTCCAGCGACGCCCGAAGCAAGTTTCGAATCGTGCGGGAATCGTCAATGGCGAGAACCTTTGTTGTCATCGGGGCGCATCCTTGTCGAAGTGATCGGGGGCCAGGCCGAGGCGTTCCAGGCCGGCGCGAAAGGCATCGGCCATGTCGGAAAGAACGAAGCCCCGGCCATCGGCCAACCATTGCCGTTCGGCCACGAGAAGAGTTTGCAGGCGCTGCGCGTCCAGGCGCGTCACCTCTCGGACCGAGAGGTGCACGTCGCTGCCGCGCGCCGCGTTCAGAAAGGCCAGAAGCGGGTCTTCCCCGCTGCGGGCGCGGGCCGGGGCAAGGGCATATGTGCGTGGCTGTGATGTCATGATCTGCGCAGGCGGCCTCCGGTCGGGGGCCCGGGCGCCGGATAGCCGCGGGCGATGCGGCAGGGATACGCACGCCGGATTAACAAACCGTTCCCCGAATTCACCTTCTCGCCCCCGGGGGCGAGGGACGGTCTCAGCTCTCGTAGCGAGTGCTGCCGCGGCGGTGGGCGTCGATGGGCAGGTTCATGTGCAAGGGCTGATGCGCGCGCTGCGAACAGGCCTGCCGCGGGCAGAGCTGGCAGTTGATGCCGATCGGGCTGAAGAGGTTGGGGTCGTCCATGTTGAACCGCTGGGCATAGCCGATTCGCTCGGCATGGACGCGCTCGCAGCCGATGGCGACGACCAGTCGGCGGTCCTGGGTCTGGCGGCTGAAGACCGGCCGGTCGGTGGTGCGCGAGACTGTGAAGAATTGGCCGCCCTCGGGCAGTTCGACGAATTGCGGCACGATCACCCCGGGCACGCGGAACGCGCCGTGGATGTCCCAGATCGGGCAGGAGCCGCCCTCTTCGGCGAGGGTGAAGGCGGTGGCGTTGAACCGCTTGGTGACGTTGCCAGCGCGGTCCACGCGCAGAAAGAAGAACGGCACCCCGCGCGCGCCGTCGCGCTGCAACGTGGTCAGCCGGTGGCAGACCTGCTCGAAGCTGACGCCGAAGGCCGCAGCCAGCCGGTCGATGTCGTAAAGCGTCGCCTCGGCCAATTCGAGAAAGGCGTCGTAGGGCATCAGCATCGCGCCGGCGAAATAATTGTTCAGCTCGACCCGTAGCCGCTCGCGCCCGGCATTGGTGTCGATGCCGCTGCCGTCGACCAGGCCGTCAACGATCTGTGTCGCCTCGACCATGCCCAGCACATGCGCCAGCTGAAAGATCCGGTTGGTGTGGTCCAACGCCTCGGACAGATGGACGATTTGCTCGTCCTCGTCGAAGACGCGCAGGCTGTCGGGCATGTCGGTGATTCGCCGCAGGCCGGTCTGGATCCCGTGCTCGACCCTCAGCTGACGTTTGAGCAGGGTGTACATGTCGTCGGCGCTGCCGCCCACCCGGTCGCGCAGCGCGGTGGCTGCGGTTTCCAGCGCGTCGAAATGGTTGCCCCGGTCGCGGAAATAATCGTGGATCGCGGTTTCGGGCGATATCAGCAGCAGATCGCGCGCCGATCCCTCGCCGCCGATCTTCTTGACCTGATCCATCAGCGCGCGGTGATTCTGGTAAAGCTGAAGGAACCGCTCGGCCACGCCTGGCGCGTGATCAAGCGCGCCGCGCAGTTCCGCCAGATCGGGGGCCGGGCCGGAAAACACCGGATCGCGCACAGCGGCGCGCAGATCGGCGAGGCGGTTTGTCTCCTGGTCCTGCACCAGCGTCTTGAGGTCGACGCCGTAACTCTCGGTCAAGGAGAGCAGAACCTGTACCGACAGGCTTCTTTGGTTGTTTTCCAGCAGGTTGACATAAGCCGGGCTGATGCCCAGACGCTTGGCCATTTCCGCCTGGGTGTGGTTGTTCAGGCGGCGCAGTTGCCGCAATTGGGGGCCGACGAAGGTCTTTCTCATGGTTACAAGTTTACAAATAAATAAAATGTTAAGGCAATACTTAACATTTAAACCACATTTTTCGTGAAATAAAATTTCGTCTGCCCCATATCCACCGCAGGACTTGCGAGGGTTTGCGTAAAATCCGCGTCGAAGAGGTAGGTCCGTGGTATTGGAGGACTTCACATGACAAACATTTTCACCCGCCGTGTTGCACTGGGCCTGGCAGCATCCGCCGCGATGATGGCCGGCAGCGTGACCAGCGCCCTGGCCGAGGGCTGGGCGCCGCAGAAACCGGTCGAGATGGTCATCATGGCCGGGCAGGGCGGTGGCGCGGACCGGCTGGCGCGGCTGTTCCAGTCGATCATCCAGAAGGAAAACCTGTCGCGTATGCCGATCCTGCCGGTGAACAAGGGCGGCGGGTCGGGCGCCGAGGCGCTGCGCTACCTCAAGGATAATGAGGGTGACGCCCACATCATCATGGCGACGCTCAACAGCTATTACACCACGCCGCTGCGCACCGACATCGGCGTCGACATCGAGGAATACACGCCCATCGCCCGCATGGCTCTCGACACCTTCGTGCTCTGGGTCAGCGCCGACAGCGACATCTACACGCTCGACGATTACGTCGAGGCGGTGAAGGCCGCCGGCGGCGAGTGGAAGATGGGCGGCACCGGCACCGGCGCCGAGGACAGCCTGGTGACCGCGATGCTGGAAAAGGAATTCGGCATCAAGCACACCTACGTTCCCTTCAAGGGTGGCGGCACCGTGGCCAAGAACCTGGTGGGCGGTCATATCGACAGCACCGTCAACAATCCGTCCGAGCAGATGGGCTTTTACCAGGCGGGCAAGTCGCGCCCCATCGCGGCCTTCACGCCCGAGCGGATCGAGGCCTTCCCGGATGTGCCAACCGCGCGTGAGCTTGGCCACGATCTGGTCTACTGGATGCAGCGGTCCTTCGTGGCGCCCAAGGACATGCCGGCCGAGGCCGTGGCCTACTACACCGAGATGTTCGAAAAGCTGAGCATGTCCGAAGAATGGCAGACCTACACCAGGGAAAAGGCGCTGATGGCCGACTTCCTGACCGGTGACGCGCTGCAGGCCTATTTCCTGGAAGAGCGCGCCAAGCACGACGCCATCCTCAAGGACATGGCCGCCGACGGCTCCTCGTGATCCCCGGATGACCAAGGCACTCGCCGGGCCGCTTGCGTGGCCCGGCGATTTGGATGTCGGGGTGGCATCCATGAACGACAGAGGGAGCAACGATGTTACTAGCTGACCGCGTGATCGCGGCGGCGCTGATGGCGCTGTCGGTTTATTTCATGGTCCATGCCACGGCCCTGCCGATCGGATGGAACGGCGCTACGGGTGGCCCGGGCGGCGGCGCGTTTCCCTTCTGGCTGTCGCTGATCATGCTGCTGGCGGCGGGGGGCATCCTGATCCGGTCCTTCGTCTCTCCCGGCCGCAGCCCGGACAGCTTTTTCGACATGTCGATGCTGCGCTCGGTGCTGGCGGTGGTCGTGGCGCTGGTGGCGACCATCGCGCTGATCCCCGTGGTCGGGGCCTATATCGCGATACCGCTCTTTCTGTTTTGGTACCTGCGGCTTTACGGCGGTCACGGCTGGGTCCTGACCCTGTCGATCACGCTGGCGACACCGGTCTTTCTGTTCTTCTTCTTCGAAGTGACCCTGCGCATCCTGCTGCCCAAGGGCATCACCGAGCCGCTGTTCTTCCCGCTTTACGCAATGCTCTTCTGAGGAGCCCGCCATGGAGATGCTGACGCTACTGGCCGACGGTTTCGCAACCTCGCTGTCCCCGGTGAATCTGATGATCGTGATCCTCGGGGTCACGGCTGGGCTCTTCATCGGTGCAATGCCGGGGCTCGGGTCGGTCAACGGCGTGGCCATCGTGCTGCCGCTGACCTTCATCGTGCCGCCCTCGTCGGCGATCATCCTGCTGGCGGCGATCTATTACGGCGCGATGTACGGCGGCGCGGTGAGCTCGGTGCTGCTGGGCATTCCGGGCGCCTCGACCGCGGTGGCGACCACCTTCGACGGGCGGCCCATGGCGCAGCAGGGCAAGGCGGGGCTGGCGCTGATCGCCGCCGCGACCGCGTCTTTCGTGGGCGGCACGATCTCGGTCGTTCTTTTCACCATCTTTGCGGCACCTCTGGCGGATCTGGCGCTGGCCTTTGGCCCGGCCGAGGAATTCGCGCTGGTGCTGATGGCCTTCACAACCTTCGTGGGGCTGGGTGGCGACGACAAGCTCAAGACCGTGATCATGATCTGCCTCGGGCTGGTGCTGTCGACCGTTGGGCTCGACCTCATCTCGGGCCAGCCGCGGCTGATCTTCGGCGATCTGCCTGGCTTTTATTCCGGCATTTCCTTTCTGGTGCTGGCCATCGGCGTCTACGGCATCGGCGAGGTGCTCTACACGATCGAGACCTCCAAGACCGCGCCGCAGGTCACCTCGGCCAAGATCACCTTTGGCGAGCTGGGCGCGGGCCTGCGCCAGATCAACAAGCTTTGGAAAACAATGAGCCTCGGCTCGTTCCTGGGCTTTTTCGTGGGCATGCTGCCCGCCGCCGGCGCGACGCCCGCGTCGCTGATGGCCTACGGCATCGCGCGCCAGACCTCGAAAGAGCCGGACACCTTCGGCAAAGGCAATATCGAGGGCGTCGTCGCGCCCGAAACCGCCAACAACGCCGCCTCTACCGGCTCGCTCCTGCCGATGCTGACGCTGGGCATTCCCGGCTCGCCCACCACCGCGCTGCTGCTGGGCGGCATGGTGATGTGGGGGCTGGTGCCGGGGCCGATGCTGTTCATCGAACAGCCGGATTTCGTCTGGGGGCTGATCTCGTCGCTCTACACCGCGAATTTCGCCGCCGTGGCGATCAACATCGCGCTGATCCCGCTGTTTGTCTGGGCGCTGCGGATGCCGTTCACCGTGCTCTGCGCCATCGTCATGGTGCTCTGCATCGTCGGCGGTTTTGCGCCCAGCCAGAAAATGCACGACGTCTGGCTGATCGCGGGCTTCGGCGTGGCGGGCTATCTGCTGCGCAAGGCCGACTATCCGCTGGCCCCGCTGGTGCTGGCGCTGGTGCTGGGCCCGCTGATGGAAAAGAGCTTTCGCCAGACGCTGATTGCCGAGCAGGGCAACGTCCTGGCCTTTATCGAACGCCCGCTTTCGGGCACTTTCATCGCGATTGCTGTGCTTTTCTTCGTGCTTCCGCTAATTAAGTATCTGCGAAAGTCCAAAGTCCGCAGCGTCGCACCTGCGGAGTGATCCCTATGCTTGCCAAAGAAGAAGGAAAATACCATGGGCACGACTCTGACACAGCTTCTCGAACCGCATGGGGCGGACAGCCCCGCGATTGGCGCACCGGGAAAAGCGTGGCTGAGCTATGGCGGGCTGCGTGCGCTGTCGGACAAGATCCGCGGCCAGCTGCGGGCGGCGGGCGTGGGCCCCAAAGACCGGGTGGCGATCGTGCTGCCCAACGGTCCGGATATGGCGACGGCCTTTATCACGATCGCGCAGGCGGCGACTACGGCACCGCTCAACCCGGCGTACCGAGAGGATGAATACGCCTTCTATCTCGAGGATCTGAAGGCCAAGGCCATCGTTCTGGCCGAGGGCGAGGACGGCCCGGCACTGGCCGCCGCGCAGAAAACCGGGATGACCGTGCTGCGGCTGACGCCCGATGCGGACATTGCCGGCGTGTTCGATCTGAAAGCCGAGGGCGACACCGTTGCGGCCGAGGAGGGCACGCCAGGGCCCGAGGAGGTGGCGCTGATCCTGCACACCTCGGGCACCACGTCGCGGCCCAAGATCGTGCCGCTGCTGCAGAGCAACGTCGCGGCCTCGGCGGTGCATATCGCGCAATCGCTGAACCTGACGGCCGAGGACCGCTGCATGAACGTCATGCCGCTCTTTCACATCCACGGCCTTTTGGCGGCGGTCAGCGCGACGCTGTCGTCGGGCGGGTCGATCTTCTGCACGCCGGGCTTCAACGCGCTCAACTTTTTCACGATGATGGCCGAGGCCAAACCGACCTGGTACACCGCCGTGCCGACCATGCACCAGGCGATCCTGTCCCGCGCGGGCCGAAACGCCGAGACCATCGCGGCCAACCCGCTGCGCTTCCTGCGGTCGTCTTCTGCCAGCCTGCCCGCGCAGGTGATGGAACAGCTGCGCGAGACCTTCGGCGCGCCGGTGATCGAGGCCTACGGCATGACCGAGGCCGCGCATCAGATGTGCTGCAACCCCATGGACCGCCAGAAACCCGGCTCGGTCGGCGTCGAGGCGGGGCCGATGGTGCGCATCGCCCACGAGATCGAGAACCGTCTGGTCGAGGGCACCGGCGAGGTCTGCATCTCGGGGCCAAACGTGACGCCGGGCTACGAGAGCAATCCCGAGGCCAACGAGAAGAATTTCTTCGAGGCCGAGGGGCACCGCTGGTTCCGCACCGGCGACCAGGGCGCCTTTGACGAGGACGGGTTCCTGCATCTGACAGGGCGGCTGAAGGAAATCATCAACCGCGGCGGCGAGAAGGTCTCGCCGCTCGAGGTGGATGGCGTCCTGATGGACCATCCCGCGATCGCGCAGGTGGTGACCTTCGCGCTGCCGCATCCCAAGCTGGGCGAAGAGGTCGCCGCGGCGGTGGTTCTGCGCGAAGGGCAGGAGGCCACCGAGCGCGACATCCGCGATTTCGCCGCCGCGCGCATGGCCGACTTCAAGGTGCCGCGCAAGGTGGTGATCCTCGACGAGATCCCGAAAGGCGCCACCGGCAAGATGCAGCGCATCGGGCTGGCTGAAAAGCTGGGGCTGGTCGAAGCGGCGTAATCCTTTTCCGCGGCAGGCGCCCGTGGTGGGTTGCGGGCGCCTCCGGCGGGAGTATTTTTGCCAAGAAGAAGCAGGGGACGCGCCTTTGACGGCAAGGGCGGCGCGAGGGGAGAGCTTATGAAGATCTGTGTGTTCGGGGCCGGCGCCATCGGCGGTTACATGGGGGTCAAGCTGGCGCAGGCGGGCGCGGATGTGAGCCTGGTGGCGCGCGGCCCGCATCTGGCGGCGATGCAGGCCAAGGGGCTGAAGCTGATCGAGGAAGGCGGCGAGGAGACGGTGGTCGACGTCACCGCCTCGGAGGATCCGGCGGCGCTGGGGGTGCAGGATTACGTGATCGTCACGCTCAAGGCGCATTCGGTGCCTGGCGTGGTCGACAAGATGCAGCCGCTGATCGGGCCCGAGACCACCATCGTGTCGGGGGTGAACGGCGTGCCGTGGTGGTATTTCCACAAGATCGGCGGCGATCTGGAGGGCACGCGGCTGGAAACGGTCGATCCCGGCAACAAGCAATGGGACGGCTTTGGCCCCGATCGCGTGCTGGGCTGCGTGGTCTATCCCGCCGCCGAGGTGATCGAGCCGGGTGTGATCAAGCATATCGAGGGCAACCGGTTTTCGCTGGGCGAGCCCGACGGCAGCAAATCCGACCGGGCCATGGCGCTGTCCAAGGCGCTGGCGGCGGCCGGGCTCAAGGCGCCGGTGCGCCCGCGGCTGCGCGACGAGATCTGGGTCAAGCTCTGGGGCAACCTGTCGTTCAACCCGATCTCGGCGCTGACCCATGCCACGCTCGACGTGCTTTGCACCGATCCCGGCACGCGGGCGGTGGCGCGGGGCATGATGCTCGAGGCGCAGGAGATCGCCGAGAAGCTGGGCGTCAAGTTCCCCATCGACGTGGAAAAGCGAATCGACGGCGGCGCGGCCGTTGGGGCGCACCGCACCTCGATGTGGCAGGACCTGGATCAGGGCCGTCCGATGGAGATCGACGCGCTTGTGGGCTCGGTGCAGGAGCTGGGACGTCTGACCGATACGCCCACGCCGACGATCGACACGGTTCTGGCGCTGGTCGCGTTGCGCGCGCGTATGGCGGGGCTTTACGGCACCGGCTAAGTGTGCTGTTTCTGCTCCCGGAAAACGGGGGCAGATGTCATGCAGATCGGTCTGGATATCGGAACATCGTCGGTCATCGCCGTGCTGGTTCGGGACGGCGCGATCCTCGCATCGGAAAGCGTGCCGCTCAACACCTCGTCGCCCGGCCCGTACCGGTCGGAACAGGATCCGGAAAGCTGGTGGCAGGCCTGCCGCGCGGCGCTGCGCGGCGTTGCGGCTGCGGCGCCGGAGGGGGCCGTGACCGCGCTGGGGCTGTCGGGGCAGATGCACGGGCTGGTGGCGCTGGGCGCGGGACACGAGGTGTTGCATCCGGCGATCCTCTGGAACGACGGGCGCGCTCATGCCGAAAGCGCGGCCCTTGCGCGCGCATTGCCCGAGATCGGCCAGATCGCCGGCGTGCCGCCGCTGCCCGGGCTGACCGCGCCCAAGGTGATGTGGCTGCGCAAGCACCGACCCGAGGTTTGGGGCGCGATCCGCCATGTGCTTTTGCCCAAGGATTACATCGGCTTGCGCCTGCATGGCGAAACCGTCACCGACCCGGCGGATGCGGCGGGGACGCTCTGGCTCGACCAGGCGGCGCGGCGCTGGTCCGAGGCGGTCTGCGCCGCCAGCGACACCGATCCCGCCTGGCTGCCGCCGATCCTGCACGGGCACGAGGTCGCCGGGCGGCTGCGCGCCGATGTGGCCGACGATCTGGGGCTGCCGGCGGGTATTCCCGTCGTGGCTGGCGCGGGCGATGCGGCCTCGGGTGCGGTGTCGGTCGGCGCGGTCGAGGAGGGGGCGGCGTTCCTGTCGATGGGCACCTCGGGGCAGCTTTTCGTGGCCGGTGACGCCTACCGGCCCAATCCGGCAGCGATGGTGCATGCCTTTGCCCACACGCTGCCCGACCGCTGGTTCCAGATGGCGGCGATGCTGAACGGCGCGCGCCCCATGGCGTGGTTCGCGAACGTGGCAAAGGCCGACATCCGGACCTTGCTGGAGGAGGCCGCCGGAGTGCAGCCCGACCGGGTGCCGCTCTTCCTGCCGTATCTGACCGGCGAGCGTAGCCCGCACGCCGATCCGCACATCCGCGGGGCCTTTTACGGGCTGGAGGACGCGACGACCCGCGCCGAGATGATGCGCGCGGTGGTCGAGGCGGTGGCGTTCAGCTTTGCCGATGCCTTCGCAAGCTTCGGGCCCCGCGACTATGGCACGGTGCTGGCCATCGGCGGCGGGGCGCAAAGCGATCTGGTGCTGCAGACCGTCGCAGATGCCACGGGGCAGCGGATCGGCCGGGCCGATGGCGCGCTGGCGGGTCCGGCGATGGGCACGGCGATGCTGGCGGCTGTGGGTCAAGGCGCGATGACGCGGGCGGACCTTGCCCGGCGTCCCGCGGCCCAAGCCGTATTTGAGCCCAACGACACCCCTGTGCTGCAAGAGCGGCTGGCGCGGTATCGCACGCTTTACGCGGCGCTCAAGCCGCTGGCTTCGGGCCGCACGGCGGAATAGCCCAACGGTCGATAGCCCTGATGCGCAAGCGCCAGCCCCGAGAGGCTGGCGCTTTTCGTTCTGAAGGCGCCGTTCCGGCGTCGGTCAGGCGGCGATCGCGTCGGGTTCTTTCGCGCCGGTCATCAGGGCCACCGCGTCCGACATGGTGCAATCGCCCGGATTGACCACGCAAAGCCGCTTGCCCAGACGATGGACGTGGATACGGTCGGCGACCTCGAACACATGCGGCATGTTGTGGCTGATCAGGATGATCGGAATGCCGCGCGACTTCACGTCCTGGATCAGCTCGAGCACCTTGCGGCTTTCCTTGACGCCGAGCGCCGCCGTCGGCTCGTCGAGGATGATGACCTTCGACCCGAAGGCGGCGGCGCGGGCCACCGCGACGCCCTGGCGCTGACCGCCCGAGAGCGTCTCGACCGCCTGGTTGATGTTCTGGATCGTCATCAGCCCCAGCTCGTTGAGCTTTTCGCGGGCGAAGGTCTCCATCTTCTTGTGGTCGAGCTGACGCAGAACCTGGCCCATGAACCCGGATTTGCGGATCTCGCGCCCCATGAACATGTTGTCCGCGATGCTGAGCGCGGGGGACATGGCGAGGGTCTGATAGACCGTCTCGATCCCGGCGTGGCGGGCATCGTTGGGCGAGCTGAAATTGATCTTCTGCCCTTCGAGCCAGACCTCTCCGTCATCGGGCTCCACCGCGCCCGAGAGCGCCTTGATCAGCGTCGATTTGCCCGCGCCGTTGTCGCCGATGACGGCCAGGATCTCGCCCGGCATCAGTTCGAAGTCGCAATGATCCAGCGCCACCACCTTGCCATAGCGTTTCACCAGATTGCGGGCCTTGAGAATGGGGTCGGTCATGACATCACCTTTCGGGTCGCTTGCGGCGTGGCCGCGGTTGCAGGGGGGCTCTCGGGGGCCGGGCCGCGCCGCCCCCCGGGAAAGGGTCCGAAGCCGCCGGTCATGCCGACACCTTGCGGATCCACTGGTCGACCGCGACCGCCACGATGATCAGCACACCGATCAGCAGGTAGGTCCATTGCGCATCCGCACCCATAAGCCGCAGCCCCAGCGTGAACACGCCCACGATCAGCGCGCCAAAGAGCGTGCCCAGGATCGAGCCCCGCCCGCCGAAGAGCGAGATGCCCCCGATCACCACGGCGGTGATGCTCTCGATATTGGCCAGCTGTCCAGAGGTCGGCGAAACCGAGCCGATCCGCCCGATCAAGGCCCAGCCGGCGAAGGCGCAGATAAGACCCGACAGCATGTAGACCGACATCAGCGTGCGGTGCACGTTGACACCCGACAGCGCTGCGGCCTCGGGGTCGTCGCCCACCGCATAGACATGCCGCCCCCAGGCGGTATGTTTCAGCGCGTAGGCCAGCACGGCGACCAGCACCAGCATGAAGATCACGCCGACGGTCAGCGTCGCGCTGCCGACCTTCACCTGGGTGCCGAAGAACTGCAAAAGCGGCGCCTGGGCCGTGATATCCTGGCTGCGGATGGTCTCGTTGCGCGAATAGAGGAAGTTGGCCGCCAGCACGATCTGCCACATGCCCAGCGTGACGATGAAGGGCGGCAGCTTGACCCGGCTGACCAGCCAGCCGCTGACCGCGCCCAGGGCGGTGCCCACCGCCAGGCCGCAGACCACGGCGACCGTGGGCGGCAGGCCGTAGCGGAAGGTGAACTGCCCCATCACCACCGAGGACATCACCATCAACGCCCCGACGCTGAGGTCGATGCCGGCGGTCAGGATCACCAGGCTTTGGGCCGCGGCGACGATGCCGACGATCTGCACCTGCTGCAGGATCAGCGTCAGCGCGAAGGGTGAAAAGAACTTGGAGCCGAGAAGAAGCCCGAAGACGATGATCGCCGCGACCAGAACGGTCAGCGGGACGAAGGACGGATTGACGTGCAGCACATGCTGGAGCTTGCCTGCAAACCCCCGGTCGCTGTGTTCGAATTCCGCCACGGTGCTCGGGCTTGACGACGCGGCGCTTTCATAATCGTCCGCCGATGCGGCTTGCTTGGACATGACCCTCTCCGTTTCGATAACGCGTCGGACGCGGCTCACGGCCCGTCCGACGCCGGGCGATGCGCAAGGGGCGCATCAGGAAATGAGGGGCGGCGGCGCCGCCCCTCGGGTGCCGGGCTCTATCAGCCCCAGCAGAGCTCCAGGCCCCGTTCGACCGAGATCGACTCGATCCCGTCGACCGGCTTGTCGGTCACAAGGCCGACGCCGGTGTCGAAGAAGTCCTTGCCTTCGGTCGGCGCGGGCTTGCTGCCGTCCTCGGCCCAGGTCTTGATCGCCTCGATGCCCAGCGACGCCATCAGCAGCGGGTACTGCTGCGAGGTCGCGCCGATCACGCCATCGGCCACGTTCTGCACGCCGGGGCAGCCGCCGTCGACCGACACGATCAGCACTTCGTCCTCGCGGCCGAGCGCCTTGAGCGCCTCGTAGGCGCCTGCGGCGGCGGGCTCGTTGATGGTGTAGACCACGTTGATGCCGGGATCGGTGGCCAGCAGGTTTTCCATGCCGGTGCGGCCGCCCTGTGCATCGCCGTTCGACACGTCGTGGCCGACGATGCGCGGATCGGTTTCGTCACCCCACTTGTTGGGATCGCCGAGCTCGACGCCAAAGCCTTCGAGGAAGCCCTGGTTGCGCAGCACGCCCACGGTGGGCTGCGACACGTTGATGTTGAGCAGGCCGATCTTGGCGTTCGCCGCCTCGTCGCCCATCTGCGCCTTGGCCCACTGACCGATCAGCAGCCCGGCCAGGTAATTGTCGGTGGCAAAGGTGGCGTCGGCGGCATCCGCCGGGCTCAGCGGCGTGTCCAGCGCGATGACCAGAAGGCCCGCATCCCGCGCCTGCTGCACCGACGAGGTGATCGACGATGTGTCGGACGCGGTCAGCAGGATGCCCTTGGCGCCGTCCAGAATGCAGGTTTCGATCGCCTGAACCTGGGTCTCATGGTCGCCGTCGAACTTGCCGGCAAAGGTCTTGAGCTCGATGCCCAGCTCTTCGGCCTTGGCGGTCGCACCTTCGCGCATCTTCACGAAGAAGGGGTTGGTGTCGGTCTTGGTGATCAGGCACGCGCTGACGCTGTGGCCGGCGGCAAAGGCCGATCCGGTCATGGCGCAAAGAGCAAGCGCCGATCCGGCGAGTAGTTTTTTCATGGTAGCCTCCCAATATGGCGTGGTTCGTTCCGAACCGATTTGTCCCGGCGGCCGAAAGACCGTAGGACTAGCGCTAACAAAACAAGATTCGCTCCGAGCGTCAATTAATAAGTCTAGTTGATTTATTAATGCGGTCATGGCGTAATCCTCGTAGGAGGATAGGTCATGGCGCAAGCCGGAGCGCGAAATCTGTACGCTGGCGCGAACCCGCACGGGGTGCGCAATCACAACGAACGTCTGATCCTGACGCTGATCCAGCGCCACGGCACGTTGCCGGCCAGCGACATTGCGAAACATGCGGGGCTGTCGCCGCAGACCGTGTCGGTGATCCTGCGCGGACTCGAGGCCGAAGGTTTCGTCATGCGCGGGGATCCGCAGCGCGGCAAGGTCGGCAAGCCGTCGATCCCGATCACTCTGAACCCCGGGGGCGCCTTTTCCGTCGGGCTCAAGATCGGGCGGCGCAATGCCGATCTGGTGCTGACCGACCTGAGGGGCGATCTGCGGCAGGCGCACCGGATCAGCTATGACTACCCGGTGCCGGCCGATATCCTCACCTTCCTGCGCACCGGGCTAGAGAGGTTCGACCGTCTGCTGGATGACGCCGCCGCGCGGATCGCCGGGATCGGCGTGGCCAAGCCCTACGATCTCTGGGCCTGGCACGAGGCCATCGCGGCACCTGCGGCGGACATGCTGGCCTGGAAGACGATCGACGTGGCCGAGGAAATCGCGCGGTTCACCGATCTGCCGGTCTTCATCGAGAACGACGCCACCGCCGCCTGCCGGTCCGAGCATATCTTCGGACGCGGGCGCGAATTCGGCGATTACGCTTATTTCTTCGTGGGCTCGTTCATCGGCGGCGGCGTGGTCATCAACGCTTCGGTCTTCGAGGGCACGCGCGGCAATGCCGGGGCGCTCGGGTCGCTGCCGGTCAGTACCGAGGACGGCCCGCGCCAGCTGATCGACGCGGCCTCGCTTTTGCTGCTGGAAAAACGCCTTGCCGCCGAGGGGATCGACACGCGCCGCATGTGGCACCAGCCGCTGGACTGGTCGGGCTTTGTGCCGCAGGTCGACGACTGGGTCGCGCGCACGGCCCGGCATTTGGCGCAGGCGGCGCTGACGGTCTGCGCGGTGGTGGATTTCGAGGCGGTGCTGATCGACGGCGCCTTCCCCGAAGACGTGCGCGCCGCGCTGGTGGCGCAGACCTTCGACAACATGACCCGGCTGGACACGCGCGGGCTGATTCCGCCGCGCATCGAGGCGGGCAGCGTCGGCCCCGCCGCGCGCGAGCTCGGGGCCGCAGCCACGCCGATCTTTTCGCGCTATATGCTCAACACCCATGTCGGGCTGATGAGCTGAACGGCGCGGGCCCGGTGTTGTGCCGATCCGCAGCGCCCCCTATGACTGCGCCCGAACGATCCGGCACAGACAGAGGAGGGGGCCGCATGAAACGATCCCGCATCAACGATATCATGGCCGCCGCCGATGACCTGATCCGGTCGCACGGCTTTGTCCTGCCGCCCTTCGCGCGCTGGAGCCCGGACGATTTCCGCGCCCGCCGCGCCGATGCCCGCCACGTGATCGACGCGCGCTGCGGCTGGGACATCACCGATTACGGCGCGGGCCGGTTCGACGAGCTGGGCCTTTTCCTCTTTACCCTGCGCAACGGCAGGCTGGCCGATCTGCAACGGGGCGGCGGCATGTGCTACGCTGAAAAGCTGCTGATCTCGCGGCAGGATCAGCTCTCGCCGATGCACACGCACGTCATCAAGGCCGAGGACATCATCAACCGCGGCGGCGCCACTCTGGTGATCGAGCTTTACGGGTCGGACGACGCGGGCCGTTTCGCCGAGGATCGCGGCGGCACCGTCTGGTGCGACGGCATCCGGCGCGACTATGCGCCCGGCGACAAGCTGCGGCTGGCCCCGGGCGAAAGCGTGACCCTGATGCCCGGCGACTGGCACGCCTTCTGGGGCGAGGGCGGCGATGTGCTGATCGGCGAGGTCTCGACTGTCAACGACGACGAGACCGACAATATCTTCCGCGAAAAGATCGGGCGGTTTTCGCAGATCGAAGAGGACGTCGCGCCCAACCATCTGCTGGTCAGCGACTACGCCACCTGGCTGGCATAACGCCCGGTGGCGGCGGCGCGGGCAGATGCCGCGCCGCCTTTTTCGTTACCCCCGCAGCCTGTGGTGCAGGATGATCGGCACCGCGAGGTCCTCTTCGTCGCCCAGGTGACGCTCGAGAAAGGCCTCGATCCTTTGCGCCTCGTCGTGCAGCGCACCGGCCTCGGCATGGGCCGCCGGTTCGTCCAGCTGTATCAGCTTGATCGTCCGGTTGGCCGCCCGCGTAAAGCGGTCGAGCACTTGGTCGAGCTCGGCATGGTCTGCCTCGAGGATCTCGAGCCCCCTGTCGAACCGCGGGTCGGCGGCCGAAAGCTCGGGGAAATAGCGGCGATCCTCCCAGGCGTGGTGGCCGTGCAGGTTGCCCACCAGCGCATTGCCGTAATGCGACAGCCGCGCGGCATAGTCCTCGGGCGCCTGGGTGCGGTCGAGATAGGCTTCGGTATCCTCGCGCACCAACGCGCCCAATTGCCGGAACATCCGGTGCGCCCCCAGCCAGCGCCGGGTGGCGTCTTTGAAATGCGGGTTCGCGTCCCAGCTGTCGCGGGGATATTCCTCGAGCAGCACGCGCATGGCGTCGGGCATCGGGGTGGTTCGGATGTCTGTAAACTGGGTCATGGCACTTTCCTTTCGCGCCTGAGATGGGCAGACCGGCCCCCGCATACATCTGCCGATCCGCGCACAGCGACGGTGCGCCAGCGGCGGCATCCCCTTGCGCCTTGCGCCATGATTTCCTATCACCCGCGCTTGTTTCCGCGCGACCGAAAGGCCCCGTTCCATGCAGACGCCCTATTACCTAATCGACAAATCCCGCCTGTTGCCGAACCTCGAAAAGATCGCCCATCTGCGCGAGGCTTCGGGCGCCAAGGCGCTGCTGGCGCTCAAATGTTTCGCCACCTGGTCGGTCTTCGACATGATGAGCGAATACATGGACGGCACCACCTCGAGCTCGCTTTTCGAGCTCAAGCTGGGGCGCGAGAAGTTTCCCGGCGAAACCCATGCCTATTCGGTCGCCTGGGCGCCGCACGAGATCGCCGAGGTGGTGGCGAGCTCGGACAAGATCATCTTCAACACCGCCGCGCAGCTGCAGCGCTTCGAGGACGAGACCGCCGGTCGGATCCGCGGGCTGCGGGTGAACCCCGGCGTCAGCACCTCGGAATTCGACCTGGCCGATCCGTCGCGGCCGTTCTCGCGGCTGGGCGAGCATGACCCGAAGGACATCGAACCTGTGATGGATCGCATCAGCGGCTTCATGTTCCACAACAATTGCGAAAACGCCGATTTCGACCGGTTCGACGCGATGCTGGGCCAGATCGAGGACCGTTTCGGTCATCTCATCCGCCGCATGGACTGGATCAGCCTCGGCGGCGGCATCCATTTCACCGGCGAGGGCTATCCGCTGGACCGGCTGGCCGAGCGGCTGAAACGCTTTGCCGGCGAGAACGGCGTGCAGGTCTATCTGGAACCGGGCGAGGCCGCGATCACCAAGTCCACCACGCTTGAGGTGACGGTGCTGGACACGCTCTTCAACGGCAAGAACCTGGCCATCGTCGACAGCTCGATCGAGGCGCATATGCTCGATCTGCTGATCTATCGCGAAAGCGCGCGGATGAAGGAAAGCGGCGATCAGGAGTGGATGATCTGCGGAAAATCCTGCCTGGCGGGCGATATTTTCGGCGAATTCCGGTTTCCGAAGGCGCTGCGCCCGGGCGACCGGCTGAGCATCGAGGACGCGGCCGGTTACACGATGGTCAAGAAGAACTGGTTCAACGGCGTCAAGATGCCCGCCATCGCGATCCGCGAGCTGGATGGAACCGAACGGCTGGTGCGGGACTTCGTCTATGACGATTTCGTCGCGGCCCTGTCGTAACGGGCTCAAGGCCGTTATCGTTGGGACAACAGAACAGGGAGAGTGACTTGAAACGCAACGTACTCATCATCGGCGCCGGCGGCGTCGCCCAGGTGGTCGCGCATAAATGCGCCCAGAACAACGACGTGCTCGGCGATCTGCACATCGCCAGCCGGACGAAGTCGAAATGCGAGGCGATCCTGGCGTCGGTGCACGAAAAGGGCGCGATGAAGCAGGACGGCGTGTTTCAGGCACATGCTGTGGACGCGATGGACAGCGCCGCGGTGGCCGCGCTGATCCGCGAGACCGGCGCGCAGATCGTGATCAACGTGGGCACGGCGTTTGTGAACATGACCGTGCTCGACGCCTGTATCGAAACGGGGGCCGCCTATATCGACACGGCGATCCACGAAGAGCCCGACAAGATCTGCGAAACCCCGCCGTGGTACGCCAATTACGAATGGAAAAAGCGCGACCTCTGCGCTGAAAAGGGCGTGACGGCGATCCTGGGCGCGGGCTTCGATCCGGGGGTGGTGAATGCCTATGCACGCTTTGCGGTCGATCATATGGACGAGGTGAATAGCATCGACATCGTCGACATCAACGCGGGCAGCCACGGCAAGTATTTCGCAACGAACTTCGACCCCGAGATCAATTTCCGCGAATTCACCGGAGTGGTCTATTATTGGGAGGACGGACAGTGGAAGGAAACCACGATGTTCGCCTCGGGCCACGAATGGGACCTGCCGGTGGTGGGCAAGCAGATGGCCTATCAATCGGGCCATGACGAGGTGCACTCGCTGGCGACGAACTATCCCCAGGCCGACGTGCGCTTCTGGATGGGCTTCGGCGCGCATTACATCAACGTCTTCACGGTGCTCAAGAACATCGGCCTTTTGTCCGAACAGCCCGTCACCACCGCCGAGGGGCAGGAGGTGATCCCGCTCAAGGTCGTCAAGGCCTGCCTGCCGGATCCGTCCAGCCTCGCGCCGAATTATACCGGCAAGACCTGCATCGGCGATCTGGTGAAGGGCACCAAGGACGGGCAAGAGGTCGAGATGTTCGTCTACAACGTCGCCGACCACAAGAAGGCCTATGAAGAGGTGGGCAGCCAGGGCATTTCCTACACCGCCGGTGTGCCGCCGGTGGCCGCGGCGATGCTGATCGCGAACGGCGATTGGGATGCGGGCACGATGAAGAACGTCGAGGAACTGGACCCCAAGCCGTTCTTCAGCCTTCTCGACCGCATGGGCCTGCCGACGCGGGTTCGCGATGCAGAGGGCGACAGGCCGTGGAATGCGTGACGCGCGGCGTGTCGGAATTTTTGTAAAATTCCGATCCGTTTTCTTCCCAAGAAAACGGCCCCACTGCGGGCCGTTTGGCGGATGATGGCGGTTTTTCTGGGTGTCGACGGCGGCGGGTCGGGATGCCGGGCGGCCATTGCAGACGCCGGGGGCCGCGTCCTGGGGCGCGGGTCGGCGGGGCCGGCCAACGTGTCTACCGATATGGCCGGGGCGCTCGAAAATCTGCGCGCGGCGGTGACCGCCGCCGCGGCAGAGGCGGGCGTTGGCGGGTCCGATCTGGCCGAATGCCCCGCGCATCTCGGCATCGCGGGTGTCTTGCGTGCGGACCAGGCTCTGGCCGTGGCGCAGGGTCTTGGATTGCCGCGTGCACGGGTGACCGACGACCGCACCACGCAGCTGCGCGGCGCCCTGGGCAAAGACGATGGCGCGCTTGTCGCTCTGGGCACCGGCACGATCATCGGGGTGCAGCGCGCCGGTCGGGTGCGCTTTGCCGGTGGTTGGGGGTTGGTTCTGTCGGATGAGGCGTCGGGCGGGTGGCTGGGTCTGCGCGCCTTGTCACTGACCTTGGAGGCGCGCGACGGGCTCTCTTTGGCCTCCGATCTGACGACTCGGTTGGATCAGGCGCTGCACGGGCCGGCGGGCATCGTCGCCTTCGCCGCCCGCGCCACGCCGGCGGATTTTGCCGCCCATGCGCCGGACGTCATAGCCGCGGCCGACACGGGCGACGCCGTGGCCGTGCGGCTGATGCGCGAAGGGGCGGCGTATATCGCCCGCACGCTGCGCGCGCTGGGCCATGCCGCGGGCGAGCCTCTCTGCCTCACCGGCGGGGTGGGCCCGGCCTACCGAGATTTCCTGCCGGCCGAGCTTGGCGCCGCCTGCATAAAGCCGCGCGGCAGCGCGCTCGATGGAGCGCTGTCGCTGGCCCGCGAGGCCTGAGCGCCAGTCCTCCCTTGCCAAGCCGCGCGCCATGGCCCAAACAACCCCAAACCGCCCAAAGACCAAGGATGCCCCATGCGCCTGAGCCGTTATTTCCTGCCTGTCCTCAAGGAAACCCCTGCCGAGGCGCAGATCGTCAGCCACCGCTACATGCTGCGCGCCGGTATGATCAAGCAGGCCTCCGCCGGGATCTATTCCTGGCTGCCGCTGGGCTACCGGGTGCTGCGCAATATCGAACGGATCGTACACGAAGAGCAGGAGCGCGCCGGGCACATCCCGCTCTTGATGCCGACGCTGCAATCGGCGGACCTTTGGCGCGAATCCGGGCGGTATGACGCTTATGGCGACGAGCTTTTGCGCGTCCGCGACCGGCACGGGCGCGACATGCTCTACGGTCCCACCAACGAAGAGCTGATCACCGATATCTTCCGCAGCCATGTGGGGTCCTACAAGGACCTGCCGCTGACGCTTTATCACATCCAGTGGAAATTCCGCGACGAGATCCGGCCGCGCTTCGGCGTCATGCGGGGGCGCGAGTTCCTGATGAAGGACGGCTACAATTTCGACCTGACGAAAGAGGATGCGCTGCACGCCTACAACCGCCATCTGGTCAGCTACCTGCGCACCTACGAGCGCATGGGGCTGCAGGCCATCCCGATGCGCGCCGACAGCGGGCCCATCGGCGGCGACGACACGCATGAATTCCTGGTGCTGGCCGAGACCGGCGAATCGGAGGTCTTCTACGATGCCGCGATCACCGATCTGCGCTTCGGCGACCGCCAGATCGACTATGACAGTCACGAGCAATGCCGCGCCGTGCTCGAGGAATTCACCTCGCGTTATGCGCGCACCGATGAAACCCACGACGAGGCGCTCTTCAACCAGATCCCCGAGGACCGTCGCCGCGTCGCGCGCGGGATCGAGGTGGGGCAGATCTTCTACTTCGGGACCAAGTATTCCGAACCCATGGGCGCCGTCGTCGCCGACCGCGACGGCAACCGCGTGCCGGTGCATATGGGGTCGCACGGGATCGGGGTCAGCCGCCTTTTGGGGGCGATCATCGAGGCCAGCCATGACGACAAGGGCATCATCTGGCCCGAAGGCGTGACGCCCTTCCATTGCGGGCTCGTCAACCTCAAGAGCGGCGACGCCGAGGCGGATGCCGCTTGCGAGGCGATCTATGCCAGCCTGACGGCGCTGGGGCTGGAGCCGCTTTACGACGACACCGACGAACGCGCCGGGGGCAAGTTCGCCACGATGGATCTGATCGGGCTGCCGTGGCGGATCACCGTGGGGCCGCGCGGGCTGAAGAACGGGGTGGTCGAACTGACTTCGCGCCGCACCGGCGAAAGCGAAGAGATGCCGCCCGAACAGGCGGTCGAGCGGATCGCGCGGATCTACGGGAAGACGGCGGGCTGAAGGTTTGGTTTCGCCGTGCGCTGCGCGCACGGCGACCGGGGAGGGGGGCGCTGCCCCCCTCCACCCCCCGGAGTATTTTGCCAAGAAGAAGCAGGGTACGAAGCGCGTTTGCAGGCTGGCCTGACAGCAGTTCAGGATTGCGCTATCCTTGGTTGCTGACGGTCCCGACAGAGGGCCGCGGCAGGCCAGGAGCAGTATCATGACGCTAAGAACCATCGCCCTTGCCGGCGGATTGGCCGGGGCGGCGGGCTTGTCGCAATTCCCCGAGTTTTCGCAGCAATACACCCAGCGCCTTGGCGGCGCGGTGGATGAGCTGCAGCGGGTCGTCACTCGGTTCGACGCGGACGCTGCCGCCACCGGGCTGGACCGCGCGGGAGCGCTGACCGATCTGTCGACGGGCGGGGCCTTTGGCGCGCAGCGGGCCGCGACCATGCGCGAGACGGTGGCGCGCTACGAAAGGCTGAGCGCCGATCTGGCGGCGCTGGAGCGGGCGGGGCCGTTCACCCGGGCGCGGCTGGCGGGGCATCTTCGCGACCCGGAGATCGCCGCGCGCGCCTGGGAGGCGTATCGCCCCGCGGTGCCCGCGACCTTCGAAGGCGCGGTTTTCGGTGGCACGGGGTTCGTGCTGGGCTGGCTGGCGGCCGGTGCGCTGCTGCGGCTTTTGCGGCGCATGACGGGGCTCGGGCGAAAAAGGTCAGAACGGGTGATATGATGTTTCGCACGCGAAACATTGGGGTAGGACGAGTGCCCTGGAAATTCATTGAATTTTAAGGGCTTGTAACGATGTCTTAAGCTGGCGTCCGCGCGTAAAGCCGCGAGGAAAGCCCGCAAGGGCTTGAGGAGCTGCCCCCGCGGACCCCGGACTACCCTTCGTATTCGATCAACAGGTCCTTGGCGTCGATCTGCGATCCGGGCGTCACATGCACCGCCTTGACCACGGCGTCCCGCTCGGCGTGCAGACCGGTCTCCATCTTCATCGCCTCGATGGTCAGCAGCAGATCGCCTTCCCTGACGTGCTTGCCGACCACCACCGCGACGCTGGCCACAACGCCGGGCATCGGTGCGCCGACATGGGCGGGGTTGCCCAGCTCGGCCTTGGGGCGCGCGGCGGTCACCGCCTTGGCCTTGCGGTCGGGAACGCGCACGGTGCGCGGCTGGCCGTTCAGTTCGAAGAACACACGCGCCTCGCCGTCCTCTTGCGTGTCGCCCACGGCGATCAGCCGGATCTCGAGCGTCTTTCCGGGGTCGATCTCGGCGGTGATCTCTTCGCCGGGCTCCATCCCGTAGAAGAACGTGCGCGTGGGCAGGGTGCGGACGGGGCCATAGACCCGGTGGCGACCCATGTAATCCATGAACACCTTGGGATACATCAGGTAGCCGTTCAGATCCTCGTCATCGACCGCCTTGCCCTCGAGCTCGGCCTGTACCTTGGCGCGGGTGGCCTCGATATCCACCGGCTCGGCGGTAAGGCCCGGGCGCTTGGTAAAGGGCTTGTCGCCTTTCAGGATCTTCTTCTGGATTGCCTTGGGCCAGCCGCCCGGCGGCTGGCCGAGATTGCCGCGCATCATGTCGATGACGCTGTCGGGAAAGCTGACATCGGTGTCGGGATCCTCGACATCCGCCCGCGTCAGCCCCTGGCTGACCATCATCAGCGCCATGTCGCCCACCACCTTCGAGGACGGCGTCACCTTGACGATATCGCCGAACATCTGGTTCACATCGGCATAGGTCTGGGCGACCTCGTGCCAGCGCTCTTCCAGCCCCAGGCTGCGGGCCTGCGCCTTGAGGTTGGTGAACTGCCCGCCGGGCATCTCGTGCAGGTAAACCTCCGAGGCGGGTGCTTGCAGCCCCGATTCGAACGCCGCGTACTGGCCGCGCACGGCCTCCCAGTAATTCGAGATCTCGCGGATCGCGCCGATATCCAGCCCGGTGTCGCGGTCGGTGTGGCGCAGCGCCTCGACCACCGATCCCAGCGTCGGCTGGCTGGTGTTGCCCGACAGCGCATCCATCGCCGCGTCGACCGCATCGACCCCGGCCTTTGCGGCCTCGATGATCGAGCCGATGGCCGCGCCCGAGGTGTCATGCGTGTGGAAATGCACCGGCAGGCCGACCTCTTCCTTCAACACGCGCACCAGCGGGCCGGCGGCATTGGGTTTCAGCAGCCCTGCCATGTCCTTGAGCCCGAGGATATGCGCGCCCGCAGCCTTCAGCTCCTTGCCCATGGACACATAGTATTTCAGATCGTACTTGGCGCGGTCGGGGTCGAGGATATCGCCGGTGTAACAGATCGTGCCCTCCAGCACCTTGCCGTTCTCCAGCACCGCGTCCATGGCGACACGCATGTTCTCGACCCAGTTGAGGCTGTCGAAGACGCGGAACACGTCCACGCCGGTCTCGGCGGCCTGACGCACGAAGAACTGGACCACGTTGTCGGGGTAATTCGTGTACCCCACCCCGTTGGCCCCGCGCAAAAGCATCTGGGTCATCAGGTTGGGCATCCGTGCGCGCAGATCGCGCAGGCGTTGCCAGGGGCATTCCTGCAGGAACCGGTAGGCCACGTCGAAGGTCGCACCCCCCCAGCATTCCACGCTGAATAGCTGCGGCATGTTGGCGGCATAGGCCGGGGCGACCTTGATCATGTCGAGGCTGCGCATCCGCGTGGCCAGCAGCGACTGATGCCCGTCGCGCATGGTGGTGTCGGTGATCAGCACCTGCGGCTGTTCGGCAAGCCAGTCGGCGACGGCCTGCGGGCCCTTTTCCTCCAGCAGGTTGCGGGTGCCGTAGGGTGCGCGCTCTGCGCGCACCGCTGGCGGGCGGGCGGGCTTCAGCTCGGCCGCGGGGCGGGGCCGGCCTTCGACCTCCGGGTGGCCGTTGACTGTGATGTCGGCGATATAGGTCAGCACCTTGGTGCCGCGGTCGCGCCGCTTGGGGAACTGAAAGAGCGCGGGCGTCTCGTCGATGAACTTGGTGGTGTACTGGTTGGTCAGAAACGTCGGGTGTTTCAGCAGGTTCTCGACAAAGGCGATGTTGGTGCTGACGCCGCGGATGCGGAACTCGCGCAGGGCGCGGTCCATCCGGGCGATCGCCTTTTCGGGCGTCTGCGCCCAGGCGGTCACCTTGACCAGCAGCGAGTCGTAGAACCGCGTGATCACCCCGCCCGCATAGGCCGTGCCGCCATCCAGCCGGATGCCCATGCCCGTGGCCGACCGGAACGCTGTGATGCGGCCGTAATCGGGGATGAAGTTGTTCTGCGGATCCTCGGTCGTGATCCGGGTCTGCAGCGCGTGGCCGTTCAGCCGGATGTCGTATTGCGACGCCTTGCCGGTGGCCTCGGCCAGCGATTTGCCCTCGGCGATCATGATTTGCGCCTGCACGATGTCGATGCCCGTCACCTCTTCGGTGACGGTATGTTCGACCTGCACGCGCGGGTTGACCTCGATGAAGTAGAACTTGCCGGTTTCCATATCCATCAGGAACTCGACCGTGCCGGCGCATTCGTAATTCACATGGGCGCAGATCTTGCGCCCCAGCTCGCAGAGCTCCTCGCGCTGCGCCTCGCTGAGATACGGCGCGGGGGCGCGTTCCACGACCTTCTGATTGCGCCGCTGGACCGAGCAGTCGCGTTCATAGAGGTGATAGATATTGCCCTGCTTGTCGCCGAGGATCTGCACCTCGACATGGCGCGCGCGCAGGATCATCTTTTCCAGATAGCCCTCGCCGTTGCCAAAGGCGGCCTCGGCCTCGCGCCGGCCTTCCAGCACCTTCTCGCGCAGCTCGCCGGGGCCCTCGATGGGCCGCATTCCGCGCCCGCCGCCGCCCCAGCTGGCCTTGAGCATCAGCGGATAGCCGATCGCTTCGGCCTCCTTGGTGATGGCGTCGAAATCGTCGCCCAGCACCTCGGTCGCCGGGATGACCGGCACGCCCGCCGCGACGGCCACGCGCCGCGCGCTGGCCTTGTCGCCGAGCGCGCGCATGGTCTCGGCCCGGGGACCGATGAAGGTGATGCCCGCGGCCTCGCAGGCGTCGACGAAATCGGGGTTCTCTGACAACAGGCCATATCCCGGATGGATCGCATCCGCGCCGCATTCCTTGGCCACGCGGATGATCTCGTCGATGGCCAGATAGGCCTGCACCGGCCCCAGCCCTTCACCGATCAGATAGGCCTCGTCGGCCTTGAACCGGTGCAGCCCCAGCTTGTCCGCCTCGGCATAGACCGCGACGGTGCGTTTGCCCATCTCGTTGGCGGCGCGCATGATGCGGATGGCGATCTCGCCACGGTTTGCGATCAGGATTTTCTTGAAGTCGGGCATGGCATTGATCCTGCGGATAACCTTGGCAAAGGTCTAGGCCAGTTTCTGCACCTGCACAACACGTAGAACTGGGTAGGCCGTGGCGGGCGCGCGGTCGCCGACGTGCCAGCCGTTTACTTTTTGTTAATACCCGTTAAGGTGGTCGGATGGCCGGAGAAGTCGAACTTACCGCGATCCTGTGCAGCCTCATTCTGGGCGGCGAGATGGAAGTGCGCCACGATTACATCGCGGCCGGGTCCGCCCGGCACGTGCGGGTGGATTGCGAGACGCCGACCCATGTGGTCGAGGTGGGGGTCGACGCCAAGCGGTCGTCCTTCGACAGCCTGCACCAGGCGCTTTTCGCCGCCGAGATCACCGGCAAGCTGCCCATGGTCGTCATGATCGACACCAACGGCGTCGAAGAGGGCGAAGAGTTCCAGGTCGAGACCGTCGCGCGCCGCACCGGGGTGAGCTATTTCACCGTCGACAAGGATTTCCTGATCCGCTGGCGCATGACCGCGCCCTTCCGCGATGCGGACCCGGTGCCTCTTTTCGGTTACTGATTTTCGGTTATTGAGCGCGGGTTTCGCGCGCCAGCACCTGGCCGCGCAGGTCGACCGGCCGCGCGACGCCCAGCTGACCCAGATTGGCCGCCAGATCGCGGCGCAGGATGTTGATCAGATGCGCCGGGCCTTCGCGCCCCAGCGCCCCCAGCGCATAGTGGAACGCCCGCCCCAGCATGACGAAATCCGCGCCAAGGGCGATGGCGCGCAGCATGTCCAGACCGCCCTCGATGCCGCTGTCGAAGATCAGCGGCAGGTCAGTGGCGGCGCGGATCGCGGGCAGGGCCTCGATGCTGGCGGGGGCGGCGTCGAACTGCCGCCCGGCGTGGTTGGAGACCCAGATCGCGTCGACGCCCGCCGATTCCAGCCCCGGCACATCGGCGGCGCGCAGCACGCCCTTGACGATCAGCGTGCCCTCCCAATGGTCGCGCAGCCAGCGCAGATACTCCCAGTCGGGCGCGGTGCGCAGCAGATAGCCCACATGCGCCGTCGGGTCCCGCGCCGCCGTATCGGCGGCGTAAGGATCAAGCGTGCGCATCCGCGGCATGCCGTGCATCGCGGTGCCCACGGCCCAGGCCGGGCGCATCGCCACCTGCGCCAGCAGGCGCGGCGTCAGCCGGGGCGGGTTGGTCAGCCCCGACCGCACCTGCCGCTCGCGGCGGCTGGCCACGGGCACGTCCACCGTCAGCACCAGCGCGGTAAAGCCCGCGTCGCGGGCGCGGGCCAGCATGTCGCGGCGAATCTCGGGATCGCGCGGCGGGTAAAGCTGGAACCAGCCCTGTCCGCCGGTCAGCGGCCCGACGGTCTCTGGCGTCTGCGTGGCGACCGTCGAGAGCGTATAGGGCACCCCCGCCCGCGCCGCCGCGCGCGCCAGAATCCGCTCGGCATCGGGCCATATCAGCCCCGACATGCCAACGGGCGCGATGCCGAAGGGCAGGGGGTGGTCCTGCCCGAAGAGGGTCGTGCCCAGGTCGGCGGCCACCTCGCCATGCAGGATCGAGGGGGCAAAGCGCACCGCGTCCAGCGTGCTGCGGTTGCGTTTCAGCGTCGCCTCGGTGCCGGTGCCGCTGTCGAGATATTCCCAGACGAAATGCGGGATGCGCCGGCGCGCGCGGGTGCGCAGATCGGCGATGGCGGGGTATCGGGCATTCAGATCCATCGGGTGCATTTGTGCCCTCTCGTGCGGATTTGTCCAGCACCTGCCGCTCCGTCCCGCAGCATGGGCCAGAGATCGCGCGAGGGCCGCGTCGCGCCGAGTTGCGCACCTGTCCGCGCGGCGAAAACAAGCGGGAACAGAAGCGGAACACGGGCTTTCCCTTTGCCCGCCGCCGCGCTAGACTATGCTTATGAGCAGTTTTGACGATATGGACGCCTTTGAAGGCGCGGCGCTGTCCGCCCGTGCGATGGCCGCGCGGCCTGCCCCCTATTTGGATGGTCTGAACCCCGCGCAGCGCCAGGCGGTCGAGACGCTGGATGGCCCGGTGCTGATGCTGGCGGGGGCGGGCACCGGCAAGACCCGCGCGCTGACGGCGCGAATCGTGCACCTGCTGAACACCGGACGGGCGCGCCCGAACGAAATTCTGGCGGTCACATTCACCAACAAGGCCGCGCGCGAGATGAAGAACCGCGTCGGCCATATGCTGGGCCAGACCATCGAAGGCATGCCGTGGCTGGGCACTTTCCATTCGATCTGCGTCAAGCTCCTGCGCCGACATGCCGAGCTGGTGGGGCTGAAGTCGAACTTCACCATCCTCGACACCGACGACCAGCTGCGCCTGCTCAAGCAGCTGGTCAGCGCTGCGGGCATCGACGACAAACGCTGGCCCGCGCGCCAGCTTTCGGGGCTGATCGACGGCTGGAAGAACCGCGCGCTGGTGCCTGAAAAGGTGCCCTCGGCCGATGCGGGGGCCTACAATAACCGCGGCACCGAGCTTTACGCGCAATACCAGGCGCGGCTGAAAGAGCTGAACGCGGTGGATTTCGGCGATCTGCTCTTGCACGTGGTGACGATCTTTCAGGCGCATGAGGACGTGCTGGCGCAATACCAGCGCTGGTTCCGCTATATCCTGGTGGACGAATACCAGGACACCAACGTGGCGCAGTACCTGTGGCTGCGGCTGCTGGCGGGCGGGCATCGCAACATCTGCTGCGTGGGCGACGACGATCAGTCGATCTATGGCTGGCGCGGCGCCGAGGTGGGCAACATCCTGCGGTTCGAAAAGGATTTTCCCGGCGCGCATGTGGTGCGGCTGGAACAGAACTACCGCTCGACCCCGCATATCCTGGCGGCCGCGAGCGGCGTCATCGCGGGCAACCGGGGGCGACTGGGCAAGGAGTTGTTCACCGACCTGACCGAGGGCGAGAAGGTGCGCCTCATCGGCCATTGGGACGGCGACGAAGAGGCGCGCTGGGTCGGCGAAGAGATCGAGGCTATGCAAAAGGGCACCCGTGGCCAGCGGGGCTTTTCGCTCGACGAGATGGCCATTCTGGTCCGCGCCAGCCACCAGATGCGAGCCTTTGAGGACCGCTTTCTGACCATCGGTCTGCCCTACCGCGTGATCGGCGGGCCGCGTTTTTACGAGCGGATGGAGATCCGCGATGCGATGGCCTATTTCCGCCTCGTGGTCAGCCCCGACGACGATCTGGCCTTCGAGCGCATCGTCAACACGCCCAAGCGGGGCCTGGGCGACAAGGCGCAGCAGACCATCCAGGTGACCGCGCGCGCGGGTGGGGTCAGCCTGCTGGAAGGCGCCGCGCTGGCGGTCGAGCAGGGGCTGATCAAGGGCAAGGGCGGAGGCGAGCTGCGGCTCTTGGTCGAGAACCTGCGCCGCTGGGGCCGGATGACCGGCGATCCCGACCTGACCCATATGGAACTGGCCGAGATCGTGCTGGACGAGTCGGGCTATACCGCGCATTGGCAGAACGACAAGACACCCGAGGCGCCGGGGCGGCTCGAGAACCTCAAGGAACTGGTCAAGGCGCTGGAAGGGTTCGAGAATCTGCAGGGATTCCTTGAACACGTCAGCCTGATCATGGACAACGAGACCGACGACGGCGGCGCGAAAGTGTCGATCATGACGCTGCATGCGGCCAAGGGGCTGGAGTTTCCGGCCGTCTTCCTGCCGGGATGGGAGGACGGGCTCTTCCCCTCGCAGCGCTCGATGGACGAGACCGGGGTCAAGGGGCTCGAGGAAGAGCGGCGGCTGGCCTATGTCGGCATCACCCGCGCCGAAGAGATCTGCACGATCTCGTTTGCGGCCAACCGGCGGGTCTTTGGCCAGTGGCAATCCTCGCTGCCCTCGCGCTTTGTCGACGAATTGCCCGAAGAGCATGTGGAGGTGCTGACGCCGCCCGGCCTTTACGGTGGCGGCTATGGGGCTGCGGGCATGTCCTCGGGGGTGGAGGCGCGCGCGGCCGAGGCGAATGTCTACAATTCGCCCGGTTGGAAGCGCCTGCAAGCCCGGTCGGCCGACCGCCCGGTCAGCCAGCCGCGCGAAAGCCGCAACACGGTAATCGATTTGAATGCAGTGTCGTCTTATGTGATGGGCGAGCGGGTGTTCCACCAGAAATTCGGCTATGGCGCGATCGTCGGGATCGAAGGCGACAAGCTGGAAATCGCCTTCGAGAAGGCAGGGACCAAGAAGGTCGTATCGCGGTTCATCTGTGCTGCGGACGACGTGCCCTTCTGACGCACCGCATTCGCCCCGGGGGCGTCGAAATCTTTGAAAGATTTCGATCCGTTTTCTTTGCAAGAAAACGTGTCCGCCGACCCGGCGTGGTTATTTCGCGGTCGGATCGCGGCGCAATTCCGCATAGAGCGCGCGGCCCCGGATGACGCCGGGGCGCGCGCTGACCTGATCCAGCCAGCGCGCCAGATGCGGCTTGTCGTCAAGCGTCTGGCGCTGGCCTTCCCAGAGCGACGCCCAGCCCCAGATCGCCATGTCGGCGATGGTGTAGTCGGGCCCGGCGACATATTCGTTCTGCGCCAGTTGCCGGTCCAGCACGCCGTAGAGCCGTGCCGCTTCGTCCCTGTAGCGGGCCTTGGCGTAGGGGATGTCCTCGCGCGCGAATTTCCAGAAATGATGCACCTGGCCCGCCATCGGCCCCAGCCCGCCCATCTGCCACATCAGCCATTGTTCGACCGCCACGCGGCTCCGTTCGTCGTGCCCGTAGAACCGGCCCGTCTTGCGCGCGAGATAGAGCAGGATCGCACCGGATTCGAAGATGTGGATCGGCGCGCCGCCGGGGCCGTCGGGGTCGGTGATGGCTGGGATCTTGTTGTTTGGCGACACCTCCAGAAAGGCCGGATCGTGTTGCGCGCCTTTGGATATGTCGATCAGGTGGGTGATGTAGGGCAGCCCCATCTCTTCCAGCGCGATGGAGGCTTTCCAGCCGTTCGGTGTCGGCCAGTAATACAAATCGATGGTCATGCGCGCGCCCTTTGGGGATTTCTCGCCGGCCAGTGTGCCGGTTTCGGCGCGAAGGACAAGAGGTGTGGCGGGGCCGGCTCTTTGGTCAGCAGCGCGCGCAGGCGGGCGATGTCCAGCGTCCCGCTCTGAAGCGCGCGGTAAAGCGGGAAGACCCCGGCGCGCAGATAGGGCGACCAGTGGCAGATGCGCCGGTCCGGCGCGGCGACAGGATAGCCCGCTCGGCGCAGCGCGGCGAGGCTGGGCGGGTGGTCGAGCCGAAGATGCGCCAGGTTCGCACGCTCGAGGGGCTGCCGCCCCATCGCGCCCCCGCCGCCGCGGGGCGGGCGGATGAGCAACTCCAGCACCCGGTCGAACACTGCGTTTTCGCGGCTCGAGACGTGCAGCACACCAGCCGCGCGCCCCGCCGGGGCGTCAAGCGCGGCGCCCGCGGCGGTGCTGAATTCGGCCGGCGCCATCAGGATCGCCGTCCTGACGTCGCCGGGCGCGGCCTGCCGCAGCGCCGCCAGCGCGACCCGCGCGCCCATGGAATGGGCGAAGACATGCACGTCGCGCCCGGGTGCAAAGTGGCGCAGGTCCTTGAGCAGGCAGGTCAACGCGCGGCCGGCGGCCTCGGCGGTGGTCCAGGCCCGCCAGATCGGGCCATCCGCGCTCCAACCAAGTGAAATCGCGATCCCGGCATCCGTTCCGGCGCGGCCAAAGCCCAGATGGCGTGGCCAGCTGATCGCCCGCGGCCGGTCGGGCGGCGGCGACAGGCTCTGCACCAGGGCGTGCGGGCAGCGGCCCGGACGGCCGGGCGCGTATCTGTACCCGTGCACCATGATCACCACGGGCCCGGGGGCGGCGACGCGATGCGCGTGGCTTAACAGGGCGGCGACCGGCATTTCCCCGTCGTGGCACAAGGGCTGATCGTCATGGACGGTAATACGCAGCAGCGGCATGGCCGGCCTCACAACATATTGTGGCTTGCTGATACGGAAACGCTATGTCGGCGCCGTGAAGGTTTGGTTACGGCCGCGTGACGGTCTTGACGCAGCCGCGCAACGGGCTTACGCAACCGCTGTGGCGATTTGTTACCGGATTGCGGGCCACGTTAAACATGCCGCTAAAGAGGTCAGACGAAGGAGCCCCTTTCGCTTGACCGCGACAGGGGTTTTTTTGTGGCCCAGGGCGGCCCGGAGGATACACGATGGAAAAACGGACGAAACTGGTGCACGGCGGCACCAAACGCAGCCAGTGGGGCGAGCTGAGCGAAGCGATTTTCCTCACGCAGGGCTTTGCCTACGACAGCGCCGAACAGGCCGAGGCGCGGTTCATCCAATCGGCGCCCGACGAATTCATCTACGCCCGCTACGGCAACCCCACGGTGCGCATGTTCGAAGAGCGTATAGCAGGGCTCGAGGGCACCGAGGACGCCTTTGCCACCGCCAGCGGCATGGCGGCGGTCAACGGCGCGCTGATGTCGATGCTGCGGGCGGGCGATCATGTGGTCGCGGCGCGGGCGCTTTTCGGCTCGTGCCTGTATATCCTAGAAGAGATCTTGCCGCGCTACGGCGTCGAGGTCAGCTTTGTCGACGGCGCCGATCTGGACCAGTGGCGGGCGGCGGTGCAACCCGGCACCAAGGCGGTGTTCTTCGAGTCGATGGCCAACCCGACGCTGGAATTGGTGGACATCGAAGGCGTTTCATCCATCGCGCGAAGTGTGGGCGCCAAGGTTCTGATAGACAACGTTTTTTCCACGCCGATCTATTCCAATGCCGTGGCCCAGGGGGCGGATGTGGTGATCTATTCCGCGACCAAGCATATCGACGGTCAGGGCCGGACGCTGGGCGGGGTCATCCTCGGCAGCCGCGAATTCATCCGCAAGACGGTGGAGCCTTTCCTCAAGCACACCGGCGGCTCGATGAGCCCGTTCACGGCCTGGGTGATGCTAAAGGGGCTCGAGACGATGGATCTGCGCGTACGCGCGCAGACCGCCTCGGCCGGCGCGATCGCCGAGGCACTCGAGAACCATCCCAAGGTCCGGCAGGTGCGCTATCCCGGCGCGCCCAGCCATCCGCAATACGACCTGGCGATGCGCCAGCTCGGGGCGGGCGGCACCATGGTGGCCATCGACCTGCACGGCGGCAAAGAGGCGGCGTTCCGTTTTCTCAACGCGCTGGAGGTGGTGCTGATCTCGAACAACCTCGGCGATGCGAAATCCATTGCCACCCATCCCGCGACCACGACCCACCAGCGCCTGACCGACGACCAACGCGCGAGCCTGGGGATCGGCGACGGGCTGATCCGGCTGTCGGTGGGGATCGAGGACCCCAGGGATCTGGTGGCCGATATCCTGAACGCGCTGGAGTTGATTTAACGAAAATTTGACGCGAATCAGCGTCGAATGCGCCGCATTCTGTGATCCGGAAATGGGTCGGTTCCGTACTATGTAAGCAAAGGTGGAAACGGCACGGCCGTATCCCATGTATAGTTACGAGCGCCCCATCGGGCGAGGAGGCACGAGCATGAACATTCATACGCCGGACATCGACCGCAAACCCAGCCGTCAAGAGGCCGAGGCCGCGCTCGCGCTGCTGCGGAAATGGGCGGGCAAGGCGCATGACGCCGAGATCGCCGATCTCGACCCGGTGCTGACGCGCCTGGCCCCCGACGCCAAGGCCGACGCCTATCCGGTTCTGGCGCGGGTCTATCCGCACGGCTTCGACGTCGACGCCGAATACAAGGCCACCCTGCCGGACCTTCAGAACGGGCCTTCGGCGCTGATCAAGGGTGCCAACCGGGCGATCCAGCACGTCGGCATTTCAAACTTTCGCCTGCCGATTCAGTATCATACGCGCGACAACGGCGACCTGACGCTGGAAACCAGCGTCACTGGCACCGTCAGCCTGGAGGCCGACAAGAAGGGCATCAACATGAGCCGCATCATGCGCTCGTTCTATGCCCACGCGGACAAGACCTTCAGCTTCGAGGTGATCGAGGCGGCGCTCGACGATTACAAATCCGACCTCGAAAGCTTTGACGCCCGTATCAACATGCGCCTGTCCTTCCCGATGCGGATGGACAGCCTGCGCTCGGGTCTGTCGGGCTATCAGTATTACGATATCGCCATCGAACTGGTCGAGACCGACGGCGTGCGCCACAAGATCATGCATCTCGATTATGTCTACAGCTCGACCTGCCCCTGCTCGCTGGAGCTGAGCGAACACGCCCGGCGCGAACGCGGCCAGCTGGCGACGCCGCATTCGCAGCGGTCGGTGGCGCGAATCTCGGTCGTGCTGAACGAAAACGATGCCTGCCTGTGGTTCGAGGACCTGATCGACATGTGCCGCCGCGCCGTGCCGACCGAGACCCAGGTCATGGTCAAGCGCGAGGACGAACAGGCCTTTGCCGAACTGAACGCCGCCAACCCGATCTTCGTCGAGGATGCGGCGCGGCTCTTTGCCGAGCAGTTGCAGAACGATCCGCGGGTGTCGGACTATCGGGTGCTGGCCAGCCACCAGGAAAGCCTGCACAGCCACGACGCGGTTTCGGTGCTGACCGAGGGGCCGACCTTTGCCTCCGAAAGCCTCGACCCCAAGCTTTTCTCGACCCTGTTCCACGTCGGCTAAGCGCGGCGTCCCCGCCAAAGCATCGAACGCCCGCCCCACCGGCGGGCGTTCGTTTGCGTGACCGGCCCCCCGGGCGGACGGGCGCGCTGCCATCTTGACAGGGCAAGCCGCGCGGTCCAACGCTGCGCCCCATGTTCGATCTTCGCCCCGTCTTCTACGTGATCGGCCTTTTGGTGGCCATGCTGGGGGCCACCATGCTGTTGCCGCTTTTGGTGGACATCGCCGAGGGGCGGGGGCAGTGGCCGGTCTTCGCCGAAAGCGCCATCATCACCATTCTGACCGGCGGGCTGATCGCGCTGGCCAGCGCCAACGCGGTGCGCGACCGGCTGTCGATCCAGCAGACCTTTCTGCTGACCACCGGGGTCTGGCTGACGCTGCCGATTTTCGGCGCGCTGCCCTTCGTTCTGGGCGCGACCGAGGCGCGCTTTGTCGATGCCTTTTTCGAGGCCATGTCGGGGCTGACGACCACCGGCTCGACCGTGTTCTCGGGGCTTGAGGAACTGCCAAAGGGCCTGCTGCTCTGGCGGGCGCTGCTGCAATGGCTGGGGGGCATCGGCATCATCGTCGTGGCGATGGTGTTCCTGCCCGAGCTGCGGGTGGGAGGGATGCAGATCTTCCGCTCCGAAGGCTTTGACACCATGGGCAAAATCCTGCCCCGGGCCACGCAGATATCCTCGAGCATCTCGACCATTTACGTCTCGCTGACGCTGATCTGCGCGGGGGCGTATTTTCTGGCCGGCATGACGCCCTTCGATGCGACCGTCCACGCCATGACCACCGTCGCGACCGGCGGTTTTGCCAATTACGACACGTCCTTCGCCGGGTTCGGGGCCGGGGTGGAATATATATCGGTCGTCTTCATGCTGCTGGCCGCGCTGCCCTTCGTGCGCTTCGTTCAAATGACGGCCAATCGCAACGTCGCCCCGCTGCTGCAGGACCGCCAGATCCGCGCCTTTCTGATCACGGTCGCGGTGATCGTCCTGCTGCTGACCTTCTGGCGGCTGACGGTGACGGACGCAAGCGGAGAGGACGCGGTGCGCAAGGTGCTCTTCAACGTCGTGTCGCTGGTCACCGGCACCGGCTATGCCTCGGACGATTACGGCCTTTGGGGGCCGTTCGCGGTGACGGTGTTCTTTTTCATCGGCCTGATCGGAGGCTGCGCCGGGTCGACCGCCTGTTCGATCAAGATCTTCCGCTATCAGCTGCTTTTCGCCTCGATCAAGGTGCAGCTCAGACGCATTCGGGCGCCGCATGGCGTTTTTACTCCGCGCTACGACGGCCGCCCGGTGGGCGACGACGTGCTGGGGTCGGTGATGTCGTTCTTCGTGTTCTTCGTGGTCACGCTGGGGGTGCTGGCCGTCGGGCTTGGGATGACCGGGCTCGATTTCATTACCTCGGTGTCGGGGGCGGCGACGGCGCTGGCCAATGTGGGCCCGGGGCTGGGCGACCAGATTGGCCCGGCGGGCAATTTCGCGGGGCTCAACGACACCGCGAAATGGATGCTGGCGTTGGCGATGCTGGTGGGGCGGCTCGAGCTGATGGCGGTCTACGCCATCCTGACCGTCAGTTTCTGGAGAGCGTGATGACCGACCGTCCTCTTGGCGCGCAGATCTCGCACATGCTGCGGGCGCGCGGTGTCGAGGTGATCTTTGGCATCCCCGGCGTGCACAATGTCGAGATGTACCGCGGCATCGAGACCGCCGGGATCACCCATGTGCTGGCCCGCCACGAACAGGGGGCGGGGTTCATGGCCGATGGCTATGCCCGCGCCAGCGGTAAACCGGGGGTGTGTTACCTGATCACCGGGCCGGGGCTTTGCAATGCGATGACGGCGCTGGGGCAGGCCTATAGCGACAGCGCGCCGGTGCTGGCGATCAGCTCGTGCCTGGACGAGGCCGATGCGCGCCGGGGCCAGCTGCACCAGATGCGCGACCAGCGCGCGGCGGCCGAGACGGTCTGCGACTGGTCCGCCGAGGCGCGCAGCCCCGAGGCCGCTTATGCCCTGATCGACCGGGCATTTTCAGAATTTGCCACCGCGCGGCCGCGGCCCAAACACCTGCAGGTGCCCATAGCACTTGCCGGGCGCAACGCGCCACCGGCCCCGGCACGCCCGGCGGCGTCGGGCCTGCCGCAGGTCAGCCACGGCGATCTGTCCATGGCGATCACCCGGATCCTCGCGGCGAAAAAGCCATTATTCGTCTTCGGCGGCGGGGCGCGGGCCGGGGCGGGCGCGGTGCCCGACATCCTGCGCCAGACCGGGGCCGCGTCCTTCGTCACCTATGCCGGGCGGGGCATCGTGCCTCCCGGGACGCCGCTTTTCTTCGGCTCGACCCTGGCGCGGCCCGATTCGGCGCAGGTGGCGGCTGAGGCCGATCTGGTGATCGCCATCGGCACCGAGCTTTCCGAGGTCGATCTCTGGCGCGATCATCTCGGCCACGACTGCCCGACGATCCGGGTCGATATCGACGCCGAGGTGCTGGCGGCCTGCGGCGCGGGGGACATGCCGCTTCTGGGCGATGCGGGGGCGTTCCTCAGGGCCATGGCGGTGGCGATCCCCGCGCGGGTCGAGGACCGCGCGCCGTGCTGGGACGCCGCAGAGGTGGACCGCACCCGCGCGCGCTGGCGCGCCGAGATCGACGCCGAGCGGCCGGGCATCCTGCCGGTGGCCGACGCCCTGCGGGCGGTCATGCCCGAGGATGCGATGATCTATTCCGACATGACCCAGTTCGCCTATGCGGTGAAAGAGGTCTGGGACATGCCGCGCCCGGGCCATTGGCACCATCCCTACGGCTTTGGCACGCTGGGCTACGCCTTGCCCGCCGCCATCGGCGGGGCGGTGGCGCGGCGCGGCAAACCCACGGTGGCGATCCTGGGCGATTACGGTTTTCAATACACCGTGCAAGAGCTGGGCACGGCGGTCGAGCTGGGCCTGCCGCTGCCGATCCTGATCTGGGACAACGCCAAGCTGGGCGAGATCGAGGCGGCGATGATCGCCTCGCAGATCGCGCCCAACGCTGTCGTCGCGCGCAACCCCGATTTCCTGGCGCTGGCCCGCGCCTATGGCGCAGGGGCCAAAGAGCCGGAGACGCTGAGCGCCTTGCAGCAGGCGCTGCTGGCGGCATTCGACGCGCCCGGCCCCACGGTGATCCGCATGACCCGGGCGCTGGCCGGATAGGCCGGCGCGTCAGCCGATTTCCAAGAGTCGCGCCAGCGCCTCCTTGAGCTTGCCCTCTTCCTCTTCGCGCGCTTCCAGGTTGGCGCGGGTTTCGGCGACGACGTCCTCGGGCGCGCTTGCGGCGAACTTGGGGTTGCTGAGCCGCCCGCGCAGGCCGCCCAGCTCTTTGCCGAGCTTTTGCAGCGCCTTTTCCAGCCGGTCCTTTTCGGCGTTGACGTCGATGAGGTCGGCCAGCGGCATGCCGAAAGTCGCGCCGCCCACGGGCACGGTGACGCAGCCTTTGGGGAAGGTGTTCACGGTCTCCAGCGTGTCGATCCGCGCGAGCCGCTTGATCAGCGCCTCGTTCTGGGTCCAGGCGGCCTGGCCCGCGGCGTCCATGTCCTTGACCAGCAGCGGCAAGTAGAGCCCGGCGGGCACGTGCATCTGGGCGCGCGCCGAGCGCACGCCTTCGATCAGCCCGATGACCCAGGACATTTCGGCCTCGGCCTCGGCGTCGATCAGGTCGCTGCCGTAGGTCGGCCAGTCGGCATGGACCAGCATTTTGGGCCGGTCGCCCAGCGTGTCCCAAAGCTCTTCGGTGATGAAGGGCATGAAGGGGTGCAGCAGGATCAGGCACTGGTCGATCACCCAGGCCATGGTGGCGCGGGTTTCGGCCACGACGGCGGCGTCGTCCGAGCCGAAGAGCGGTTTCGAAAATTCCACGTACCAGTCGCAGACCTTGCCCCAGACGAAGGCATAAAGCGCGTTGGCGGCGTCGTTGAACCGGTAGCCGGTCAGCGCCTCGTCCACGGTTTCGCGGATGCGCGCGGTCTCGCCGACGATCCAGCGGTTGAGCGGCGCGGTGGTCTGGGGGATGCGGCCGTCCGAACCCACCGCCTCGTTCATCTCGGCGAAGCGGGCGGCGTTCCAGAGCTTGGTGCCGAAGTTGCGGTAGCCCGCGACGCGGTCCTTGGACAATTTCAGGTCCCGGCCCATGGCGGCCATGGCGGCGAGCGTGAAGCGCACCGCATCGGCGCCGTATTCGTCGATCAGTTCCAGCGGGTCGATGACGTTGCCGACGGATTTCGACATCTTGCGGCCCTTCTCGTCGCGCACCAGCGCGTGGACATAGACCGTGTCGAAGGGGCGTTCGCCCACCACCGCGTATTGCATCATCATCATCCGGGCGACCCAGAAAAAGATGATGTCGAAGCCGGTGATGAGGACCGAGGTGGGGAAGTACTTTTTCAGCTCTTCGGTCTCTTCCGGCCAGCCCAGCGTGCCGATGGGCCAGAGGCCGGACGAGAACCAGGTGTCGAGGACGTCCGCATCCTGCCAGACCGGGTAGACCAGCCGGGTCGGATCCTGGGTGGTTTCATATTCGGCGAGGCTTTCGGCCAGACGGTGCACCGCGGCGGCGCGGTCGGCGACCTCGACCACGCGGGCGTGGTTGAGCGGCGTGGGCAGCCCGTCGAGCACGTCGCGGAACTGGCCATGCACGGCGTGGAAATCGGCGGCGCAATGGTGCCGGTCGGTGCCGGTGGTCAGGAACTGGTCCGACAGGAGCCGGCCCATTTCCACGAGGTCGAGCGCGCCGTCGTTCTCGTCGTCGGTGAAATCGTTGGTTTCGATGTCGAAGCCATACCAAACCGGGATCTGATGGCCCCACCAGAGCTGGCGCGAAATGCACCAGGGCTCGATGTTTTCCAGCCAGTGGAAATAGACGCGCTTGTCGCGTTCGGGCAGGATGTCGACGGTGCCATCGCGGACGGCGTCGAGCGCGGGGCCGACGATCTTGTCGGTGTCGACGAACCACTGGTCGGTGAGCATCGGCTCGATCACCACTTTCGAGCGGTCGCCGAAAGGCTGCATGATCGGTTTGGATTCGACGAGGGGCACCTCATCGGTCTCTTGCGAGCCCTCTTCGGCTTTTTTCGCGGGTTTGCCGAGGCGCGGGTCGCCCGTGCGGGTCATCACCGCGAGGCCCTCGGTCGTGATCTCGTCGATGACGCGTTTGCGCGCCTCGAAGCGGTCGAGACCACGCAGGTGGTCGGGGACGAGGTTGAGCGCGTCGGTCTCGGCCTCGGTCAGGGTCCGCTCGCCGCGGGCGACCTCGAGCGCGATGGCGGCGGCCTCGGCATAGGGCACGCCGTCGTCGCGCATGTGGCCCTTGGTGTCCATCAGCCGGTAGCAGGGGATGCCGCCGCGTTTGGCCACCGCGTAGTCGTTGAAATCATGCGCGCCGGTGATCTTGACCGCGCCCGAGCCGAAATCGGGATCGGGGTAGTCGTCGGTGATGATCGGGATCAGGCGGCGGTGTTCCTTGGGGCCCACGGGGATCTCGCAGAGCTGGCCGACGATGGGCGCATAGCGTTCGTCGCCCGGGTGCACCGCCACCGCGCCGTCGCCCAGCATGGTTTCGGGGCGGGTGGTGGCGATCGAGATGTAATCGCGGGTCTCGCGCAGGGTGACGTTGCCGTCCTCGTCCTTTTCCACGTATTCATAGGTGGCCCCGCCCGCGAGCGGGTATTTGAAGTGCCACATGTGGCCCGGCACCTCGATATTCTCGACCTCGAGGTCCGAGATCGCGGTTTCGAAATGCGGATCCCAGTTCACCAGGCGCTTGCCACGATAGATCAGGCCTTTTTCGTACATGTCGACGAAGACCTTGATCACGGCGTCGTGGAAATTGCCCTCTTCGCCCGCGGGCGCGCCGGGGGCGCCGGACATGGTGAAGGCCTCGCGCGACCAGTCGCAGGAGGCGCCGAGGCGCTTCAACTGCCCGATGATGGTGCCACGCGACTTGATCTTCTGCTGCCAGACCCGTTCGAGGAACTTTTCGCGCCCCATCTCGGTGCGCGAGGGTTCCTGGTTGGCGGCCATTTCGCGTTCGGTGACCATCTGCGTGGCGATGCCTGCGTGGTCGGTGCCCGGCTGCCAGAGCGTGTCGAAGCCCTGCATCCGCTTCCAGCGCACCAGGATGTCCTGCAGCGTGTTGTTGAAGGCGTGGCCCATGTGCAGGCTGCCCGTCACGTTGGGCGGCGGGATCATGATGCTGAAGGTCGCTTCGCGGCTGGCGTTGGCCCCGGCGGCGAAGGCGCCTGCGCGGTCCCATGCCTCGTAGATGCGCGTCTCGGCTGTTGTTGCGTCGAAGGTCTTTTCCATGGCCATGGAAGCTGTCCTCTGCCTTTCGGGCGGCCGAAGCGCCGCGCCGGGTGTCCTTTTGCTGTCCGTCTACCCAAAGGGGCGGCGAAGGCCAAGGCCCGGCTTGGCGTATCGCGGCGTCGGAATGCCGGTTTTGGGTCTAGGCGACTCGGGGCGGGGTGACATAGCCTGCGGATCTCAAGGTGCCGTGGCCTGCCACGGAGAATTGGGAAGCCGGTGAAAGTCCGGCACTGCCCCCGCAACGGTGAGGGCGGGAGGCCTGCCGCAAAGGTCACTGGGGATGTCCCCGGGAAGGCGCGGCAGGCAGGGTCAGGTCGCCATCGGCGCGAGGCCCGCCCGCCGCAGTCCGGAAACCAGCCTTGGGTGAGACCGACCGCGTCGCGCAGGGATGCGCGGCGCCCCAAAGGTCCGCGGGGCGCGGATCACGAGGAAAGGGGCATTGCCCATGACCACCCTGAGAGGCCGCGCATGACCGCGCGGCGCATTTTCGACGGTCTGCAGAGCATCGACAGCGCCGAGGCGCAGGATGCCGCGCGGGCTGGGTTCCTGGAATGGGCGCTGAGCCTGCCCTGCGGTGCAGCCCCGGCTGCGGCCGCGGCCGAGGCGCTGGGGCGCATCGGGTGCTGTGCCACGGCCAGCCGCGCGGCGCGGCTTTTCGCGGGTTATCTGGCGCAGGCCTCGGTCTGCGATCCGCGCCGGCCGGCGCGGCGCGGCGGACGGGCGGGCCGGTTGCACTAGGGCCTTTGGGTTCAGACCCGGGACAGACCAGTCGCAGATGCCCCGAGCGCGTGCCGCGCGGCGGAGGATGTGCGTCCGGGTTGTTCCGAAACGCTGGCCGCCACGGCCCTTGACGGGTCACGCATGAAAAAACGGCGACGCACGTGTGCGTGCGCCGCCGTGAAGTCATGCGCTAACCCCAGGGAGGAGGAGAGGGGCGCGCAATCCGTCGTTGGGGCTGCTGCCCCGGAAACCTAGTGCGGTGACGCCCGGGAGGAGGATGGACGCCACCGCAATTCGCGACGGCCCCAGGGAGGAGGAGAGGGGAGCCGCGAAATTTGTTGGGGCCGATGGCCCCGGAAAGGGAGGCGGCGGTGCCCGGGAGGAGGATGGACACCACCGCCGATCACGACTGCCCCAGGGAGGAGGAGAGGGGGCCGCGAAACGTTGGGGCCTGAGCCCCGAATTAGGTGCGGTGACGCCAGGGAGGAGGAGAGGCGCCACCGCGGATCACGACTGCCCCAGGGAGGAGGAGAGGGGGCCGCGAAGTGTTGGGGTCGTGGCCCCGAATTCAGTGCGGTGACACCCGGGAGGAGGATGGGTGCCACCGCTGATCACGACCGCCCCAGGGAGGAGGAGAGGGGCTACCGCGTAATTTGGAACCCGTGGGTTCCGTTTTGCGCCGACCGATGGGAGGAAAGGCCGGTGCGGGTTCGAAAGGGACTATTGGGAGGAGGACCCCTTTCGAATTTCTCAGTCGCCGTAGGCGGCTTGCCACGCGATGCGGTTCAGCATCGACCGGTGCAGGCCCAGATCGGCCAGTTCGCGGTCGCTGAGCGCGATGAGCTCGCTGCGCGTCTGCTTGTAGAGACGGCGGCGCGCCATGCGGTCGCGGAAGGTTTCGATAAGCGCGTCGAGGCGCAGCGAGAAGCCCTTGCCGGCGCGGGTGTTGGTCGTGTTTGCGTATGTCATGTCAGAAGCCTATGAGTTCGTGGTTGGCTTTGTTGAACTCAAGATGGGGCACATGCTGCAGATGCACAATACCGCGCTTCGACAATGCTGCTATGCAGCAAGTGCATAGGAAATTTTGTATGAATTCAGGCAGTTCGCTCAATTTTGAGGCTGTATGAAAACTTTTACATGCTGCTAGGACGCGGCTTCGGGAAATCAATATTCGGGACGCCGCGTGAATTGGCGGAGTGATGGGAGAATGGGCATGACGCAAATCCGGACAGAGGTTCAAGACGCGCTGCGGCGGCTGGCGCTGCCCGACGGCGGCGACCTGATTTCGCGTGACATGATTCGCGCGCTGACCGTCGAGGATGGCAAGGTGCGCTTTGTCATCGAGGCGCCCAGCCCCGAGATCGCCCGTCAGATGGAGCCGCTGCGCCGCGCCGCAGAAGAGATCGTGGGGCAGGTGCCCGGCGTGACGGGCGTCAGCGCGGCGCTGACCGCGCATCAGACCGAAAAGAAGCCGCCGTCGCTCAAGCTGGGGCAGCATCCCCAGGCGCAGGCCGGGCCGATGAAGCCCGCGGGGGTGAAGACGATCCTCGCCATCGGCTCGGGCAAGGGCGGGGTGGGTAAATCCACGGTGTCGTCGAACCTTGCGGTGGCGCTGGCGCGGGCGGGCAAGCGGGTCGGGCTGCTGGACGCCGACATTCACGGACCCAGCCAGCCGCGCATGTTCGGCCTGACCGAGCGCCCGCAGAGCCCCGACGGCAAGACCATCCGCCCGCTGAAGGCGCATGGCGTGACGCTGATGTCGATCGGGCTGATGCTGGCCGAGGACAAGGCGGTGGTCTGGCGCGGCCCGATGCTGATGGGGGCGCTGCAGCAGATGCTGATGCAGGTGGATTGGGGCGAACTGGATGTGCTGCTGGTCGATCTGCCGCCGGGGACGGGGGATGTGCAGCTGTCGCTCTGCCAGAAGTCCGAGGTGGCGGGTGCGATCGTCGTGTCGACGCCGCAGGACGTGGCGCTTTTGGATGCGCGCAAGGCGCTGGATGCCTTCGCCACGCTGCGCACGCCGGTGCTGGGGCTGATCGAGAACATGTCGGTCTTCGTCTGCCCGCATTGCGGCGGCGAGAGCCATATCTTCGGCCATGGCGGCGTGGTGGCCGAGGCCGAACGGCTGGGCCTGCCGGTGCTGGGGCAATTGCCGGTGGACCTGGAGACGCGGCTGGCCGGGGATTCGGGCCGCCCGGTGGCGCTGGGCGACGGGCCGGTGCCCGAGGCCTATGCGCGGCTGGCCGACCGGCTGATTGCGGGCGGCATCGTCTAGAGCGTCGTCTATTTAATCTGCAACATATCCGGCAGCCTTGAAGAGGTTTCTGCACTCGTTTGGCGGGAAGAGATCGCAGGTTTGGACGACGGATTGGAATAGTACTTCAAATGTGCGGGCCTTTAGCCGTCTGAGGTGTGCCTTGAGTTTCGAGTATGCCATTTCGATGGGGTTCAGGTCGGGCGAGTAAGGCGGCAGGAAGAGCAGCCAGCTGCCTTGCGACTTCAGAACCTCCTGCGCGCGCGCCGATTT
>NZ_JAWHTD010000019.1:0-71486 GCF_032586235.1 Aestuariicoccus sp. MJ-SS9 | reverse complement strand
GTGACAAAGGCGCCAAACTGGCCCGGCGTGAACCCGTCGTCCTGCAGGTTGCGCTCATAGGTGTCGTTGCCCGGGCCCGCATCGACGAAATCGAGCCCCTGGTTGTCGTTGATCGTGTCGTCGCCCTCGCCGCCCAGGATCGAGTCCGGCCCGCGGCCGCCATAGAGCCGGTCGTTGCCGGACGAGCCGGTGATTGTGTCCGCGCCGTCCTCGCCGCGGAACAGGATGCCGCCGCCGGTGCCCGAGGCATCCATCACGTCGTCGATCTGGGTGCCGCGGATTTCGTCGATGCCCGAGATCACGTCGGTGTTGCCCTGGGTGTCGATCACCGTGCCCGCGGCAAGGTCAACCTCGATCCCGCTGCCCGCACCTTCGAAATAATCGACCTCGTAATCATAAACGATCTGGTCCCAGGCCGCGCCGCCCAGGATCGTGTCCGCGCCGCCAAGGGGTGCGAAGGCCATGCCGGTCAGACCGGCGGTGTTGTCGAACGTGTCGTCGTCCTGGCTGCCTTCGAAATACTGGATGAAGGTGAAGGTGTCGTCGATCTGGCCGGGCGTGCCGCTGACCGCCGTGCCGCCACCGTCCGCGCCGAGGGTGATCGTCACCCCGCCGACGCCGGAGATGTCGCCATAGCTCAGATCGGCGCTTTCACCGGCGTTCCATTGTCCTTCGTGCCCCAGCACCGTGTCGCTGCCCAGACCGGGGCGGATATAATCGCCAAAGCTCTGGCTTTCGGCCGAGCCGCCCGAGGCGTCCAGCGTATCGTCGCCACTGCCGCCCTCCAGCCGGTCGCGGCCGTCTCCGCCATCGAGACTGTCGTTACCGCCGAAACCGCGCAGCGTGTCGTCGCCGCCGCCGCCGATCAGCGTGTCGGGGCCGTCGGTGCCTTCCAGCAATTCGGGGTCGGGGGTGTTGAAGCGGATGAAGCCGGGAAGGTTCATGGAAATCTCCTGTTTCGAATAACCGGTCGTATGGGCAAACGGATCCTTCGCATTCACCGGGAAATATCCGGATCATGCATTTTCGTCATACCATTTGAAATCGTCAGCAAAAGAAGAGACGCTTTTCCACATTTTGCTGGAAAAGCGAGCGTTTTCAATCTGTGCGGGCATTCCGGCGCGGCTGTTCGTCCGTTCGCGCCCGCAAGCCGCGCGGTCAGGGCAACAGGGGAATTGGCGAGGCGTCGAAGGACGTGCCGTCATGCAGCGCCCGCATCGCGCGGGCGATGAGCGGCGCGCAGCCGACCACGCGAAAACGCGCGTCGGGCGGGTGCTGCCCTGCAAAGGGCGCGGCGCTGTCGGTCACGGTGACGCTGTCCAAAAGGCCCCCGCCCAGCAGCTTCTCCAGACCGCCTGGCGCCATCAGCGCATGGGTGGCATAGGCGTGCACCGCGGCGGCGCCGCGGCCCCGGAACGCCTCGGCGGCGCGCAGCAGCGTGCCGCCCCCGCAGATCATGTCGTCCAGAATGCAGACCGGCTGCCCGTCGACATCGCCGGCGGTCAGGCTGCCGGTCACGACACCGGCGCTGCGGCGCTTTTCCATGAAGCCAAAACCCATCGCCGCGCCGGTCTCGGCCTCGAGCGCCTCGCGCAGCAGTTGGGCGCGTTTCACACCACCGGAATCCGGCGACACCACCACCATCGGACCCTTGCCGAAGCGCCCGCCGATATCGGCTGCGAACAGCCGGTCGGTGGCCAGATGCAGCGTCCGGCAGCGAAAGGCGTTCTGGAAGGCCATGATGTTGTGCACATCGACCGTCACCACCACGTCCGACCCCGCGGCCTCGAAGAGCTGCGCGACATAGCGCGTGGTGACCGGATCGCGCGGCTTGGTCTGCCGGTCCTTGCGCGAATAGGCGAGGTAGGGCGCGATGGCGGTCACCCGCGCTGCGCCGTTTTCCCGGCAGGTCGCGACAAAGAACAACAGCCGCAGCAGCTTGTCGTTGGCCGAGCCCGTGGCATCGCCCTGCAACCCGTGCAGAACGAAGACATCGCGCCCGCGCACGCTGACCATCGGTCGCGCCTTGTGTTCGCCCCCGTCAAAGTCGCGCTCTTCCAGCGGCGCAAGCCCGGTCCCGGCGGCCTCCGCCACGCGGCGGCCGAGCGTTTCCGATCCTTTGAGCGCAAAGAACAACATGCCGGAACACTGGCCCCTGGCGCGGCAAGGCGACTTGATCGAGGTCAATGTCGCGCGCGGGTTCGCCGCGCATCCTGTCCGGCATCGGCCCTCCACCAGCCGGGGGCTCAGGAGCGACATCATGTATCCGGAGCTGCGTTGCGCGATGCCTGGCCAAGCGTCGACAGAAAGTGTCGGTGGACGGGACGTCCACCTTGGCAGCATGTACGCGCCATGACGGGGCCGGTCTTCCCGGGCTGCAAGAGGGCAGAGGTTACGCTGGCCGCCAAACGGGCCTTTCTGGAAAGCGGGGCGGCCTGGCCGGGCGAAGCCACGCCGGAATGCGTGGAAACCCACGGCTCGCTGGTGTTCCTGACATCGGATCGCGCCTGGAAGATGAAAAAGCCCGAGCGGCGGCATTTCCTCGACCTGAGCACCCTCGCGGCGCGGCAGGTGGCCTGCCAGGAAGAGCTGCGGCTGAACCTTGAACTGGCCGGCGATGTCTATCGCGGGCTGACGCCGCTGGTCGCCGGGGCGGACGGGGCGCTGTCGCTGGGCGGCGAAGGCCAGATTGTCGAATGGCTGGTCGAGATGCGGCGGCTGCCCGAAAACCAGATGCTGGACCAGCGCCTGCAACACGGGCCTCCGCCCCAGCGCGCCGAGATCGACGGGGTGGCGGACCGGATGATCGCCTTTTACCGCACCGCCAGTCACCCCGAGGGCGCCGGGCAGGCGTTTCTTGCGCGCCAGTGCCGCGAGGCGCGCATCAACAGCGCGCATCTGACCGAGATGCGGCACAGGCTTGGCGCGCCTTTCGACGCGGGCCTGGCCGAAAGCGGACTGGCGCGGATGATGGCCTGTGCGGACGAAATCCTCGAACGCGGCGCGGGCGGGATCATCGTCGAAGGCCACGGCGACCTCAGACCCGAGCATGTCTGCCTTATGACGCCGCCGGTGATCTTCGACCGGCTGGAATTCGACCAAGAGCTGCGGCTGGCCGATCCTTACGAAGAATTCAACTATCTCGGGCTGGAATGCGAGGCCCTGGGGGCCGGGTGGATCCGAGACGCCCTGCTGACGCGCCTCGGGCAGTCGGGGATCGGGCCGCCCAGCCCGGCCCTGATGACCGCCTACGGCGTCAACCGATGCCTCACCCGGGCGCGGCTGGCCATCGACCACCTGCGCGACGCCGACATCCGCACGCCCCAGAAATGGCCTGCGCAGGCGCGCTATTATCTGGCACGCGCGGCGACGCTCGCCAGCTTGGACGAGCCGTAAGGCGGGGATGGGGTGACGACGCTTTCGCTCATTCTGCGTTATGCCGGGTTCGCCGCCCTGGCGACCCTGGCAAATCTCGGCGCTCAGCGGCTTGTCCTGTGGCTGGATGATGGCTGGTTCGTGCCGGCGCTTATGTTCGGAACCGCCGTCGGGCTGGTGCTGAAATACGCACTGGACAAGACCTGGATTTTCCACGATGCCCCGCGCCCCTGGCGCGACGAGGGCCGCGTTTTCACGCTCTACACGGCCACAGGGATCGGCACGACGCTGCTGTTCTGGGGTTTCGAGACGGCCTTCTGGATGATCTGGCAGACCCATCCGATGCGCGAGCTTGGCGCGTTGATCGGGCTGGCGCTGGGGTATCTGGTGAAATTCAACCTCGACCGCCGGTTCGTCTTTCAAGCGCCGGGCCGGTCCGGCTGAGCCCGCTCAGACGGCGATCAGAAAGCTGACAAGCCCGGCAAAGGCGATGGCCAGCCCGGTCCGGTCGTTCAGCATGAACTGCACCGGGTCGTAATCCTCTGCGCCCTTGGCGCTCAGCCAGACAAAACGCAAGAGCCAGAAGGTGATCAGCGCGACCGAAAGGCCCAGCAGCCCGTGCCGCCCGACCGAGGCGCCGACCCCCGCGAGGTGGAACAGGAACAGCGCGGGCACGAGACCGACCGCGATATAGGCCAGGTATTCCAGGCGCCTCAGGTCGGCCGCCGAATAGCCGCGCCGGGGCAGATGGCCGGGCATCCGGATCCGGCTGAGCGCGGTGATCCGCTTGACGCAGGCAAGGGCTGCAAAGACCGCAAAGCCGAGCGCCAGCAGAACGGGCGGGATCGACACCCCCGCCGCGACACCCCCGGTGACCAGCCGCAAGGTATAAAGCCCGGCCAGCAGCAGGACATCCATCCAGCGCAGCTCTTTGACGCGCAGCGAATAGACCAGGACAAGCGCCATGTAGACCGCCACCAGCCCCGCCACCGGCGGCCCCGCCGCCAGCGCCAGCACCAGCGCGAGCGCCAGCAGCACCGCGCTGGCGGTCATGGCCACGTGGATCGGCAGATCGCCCGACGCGATGGGCCGCTTCCATTTCTCCGGGTGGCGGCGGTCGGCGTCGAGATCGAAGAGATCGTTCAGGATATAGAGCGCCGAGGCGGCAAACGAAAAGGCGACCGCCGCGAGCGTGACCGCCAGCACCGCCGCCGGATCAAAGACCCCCGCCGCCACGAGCGGCAGGAAAAGCAGCAGGGATTTCACCCAGTGATGCGGCCGCAATTCGCGCAAGAGCGTCCCGGGCCGCCAGCCGTCCTCAAGCAGGTCGAGCGGCTTGCCCGTCGCCTCCAGCCTGCGGCGCAGTGGGGCCGGGGGCGCCACGGCGACGATCCGGCGGGCGCCCTCCCAGGCCGCCAGATCTTTTGCCGAATCTCCGGCGAAATCATAGCCGCCCGCCCCGAAGTCGCGCATCAGCACCGCCGCCTTGGCAGCACCTGTCAGGTTGTGGCCGGGGGTTGATCCGAAATGCGGCCCGGGCAAACCGATCCTTGCGGCCAGCGCGTCGACCAGCCGCTGATCCGCCCCCGACACCAGCCGCACATCGCGCCCCGCCGCCCGGGCCTCTTGCGCCAGATCCAGCACAGAGGAGCGCAGCGGCAGGCGGTCGATGGCCGGAGCGGCGATATCCGCCAGCTCGTATTTCAGCCGCGACGGCGCGCCGTACCAGCGCCAGACCGCCTTCACCGCCGCCAGGGGCCTTTGGCCAAGCGCGGCCCAAAGGCTTTCAAGCAGCAGATCGGTGCGCAGCAGCGTTCCGTCCACGTCGAGAACGAGCGGGACCGGGGCAGTGTCGTCTGAAACCATGCGCCGAATGTTCCTGAGGCTCCTTTTGGCCGGCCCTGCCGGGCTTTCGTGCCGGTCGGGTCATCTGCATATTTTTGTACCCGGCCAGCGACGCGCAAGGATTTGAGGCAGATCAAGACCGCCGGCGCATTTCTTTGCGACCGTGGTGTCGCGGCGTGCAAGGGGGCGATTTTCCGGGATTGCGCGAATGACAGGACAACGGATCTTGGTGACGGGCGGGGCCGGCTTCATGGGGATCAACCTCGTGCGGTATCTGCTGGCGCGCGGGCACGAGGTTCGCAGCATGGATATCGCGCCCTTCGCCTATCCCGAAGCGGAGCGGATTTCGGTGCTGCAGGCCGATATCCGCGACCGCGCCGCGCATGACGCGGCCTTCGCGGGCGTCGATATCGTGGTGCATTGCGCTGCCGCCCTGCCGCTTGCGGATCCGGCCGAGATCCGCTCGACCAATGCCGAGGGAACGCGGATGCTGCTGGACACCGCGCTGGAACGTGGTGTCGAGCGGTTCGTCCATATCTCCTCGACCGCGGTCTACGGCATTCCCGACCACCATCCCCTGATCGAGACCGACCCGCTGCAAGGGGTGGGGGCCTATGGCCAGTCCAAGGTCGAGGCCGAGGCGGTTTGCGAGTCCTTCCGGGGCAAGGGCATGCTCGTACCCGTGCTCAGACCCAAGAGCTTTGTCGGCCCCGAACGGCTGGGCGCGTTCGAGCTGCTTTACGATTTCGCCGCGGGCGGGCATCACTTCCCGGTGCTGGGGCCCGGCGACAACCTCTATCAGCTTCTGGACGTCGACGACCTGAACCAGGCCGTCACGCTTTGCGCCTTCGGCGATGCGGCGCGCGTCGATGACACCTTCAACATCGGGGCCGAGGAATTCGGGTCGCTGCGCGACAGTTTCCAGGCCGTGCTGGACCGGGCCGGGTTCGGCAAGCGGGTGATCGGGCTGCCTGCGGCCCCGGCAATCTGGCTGCTTCGTGCGCTTGAGGCGTTGAATCTGTCGCCACTCTACAAATGGATCTACGAGACGGCGGCAAAGGACAGCTTTGTCAGCATCGAGCGCGCCAAGACGCGGCTGGGGTTCCAGCCGGTCCATTCCAACCGCGATGCGCTGATCCGCAATTTCGAATGGTATCTGGCCAACCGCGACCGCATCGCGGCGCAGACAGGTGTGACCCATCGCGTGCCGTGGAAACGCGGCGCGCTGAGACTGCTGAAGATGGTGATCTGATCCGACGCCACGGGAGGAGGAGGCGATGAAGAACATATGGCACTGGCAGGCCGCCGCCCTGATCATGGCACTTGCCGCGATGCCGTCCATATCCGCCGCTCAGGACGCGGCCGTGCTGGACCGCCAGTGGGAGGCTTATGAAGCCGTCGCCGCCAAGTCCGTGCTCGACCTGCAACCCTTTCGGCAGACCGTCTCGGCGGCTGACGCCGAGGCCGGAACGCATGTCACGCTGATCTCGCTCAACCCGGCGACGCGGGCGTGGTTTCTGCTGGAACTGCGCGCCGCACCTGACGGCAAGCCAACGCAATACCATCTGGAAAACGCCGACCCGTCGCAAGGCGACGTGGCGCTGGACACGGGCGAGGCACCGGCGCTTGTGATCGGCGAAGGGGCCGGTGCCACCCGCTGCCGGCCCTGGGCGGACGGGGCTGCGGCGCTGAAAACGGCGCGCGACGGTGGTCTGGCCTACGCGCCGCTCTGCGGTGGCGCGCTGTTCCTGCGCAACCGCGTGACCGGCTCGCGCACCAATATCGAGGCCACGGCGGAATTCCTGCGCCGGAACGTCTGGGGCGGCGAATCCATCGTGCGGTTCGTGCGCGACAGCTTTTTCAAGGATTCCGAGCTGGAGACCTCTGAGGCGGTCGCGCCGGGTGGACCTGCCGCATCCTCGCCCGGCCCCGCACCGATGAAAGGCAAGCTGCCGCCAGAGGACCAGCCGGTGATCTCGACGCTGCTCGACATCGCGCTCAAGGACGCCGACCCGGGCCGCATGGCTCTGGGCCAGTGGTACGCCGCCGACGGGCTGGACGGGGTCTTTGCCAGCGCCTTTCAGCCGCGCGCCATCAGCGACGAGATCATGGCGATCCCCGGCGCCAACCGGCTTGACGGGATCGAGGCCAAGGCCACCGGTTACATGATCGCCTTCGACCTCGGGATGTACGGGATCGGCTATGCCCTGGGCACCGACCATCCAGAGCTTGGCTGGTCGCCCCGCCCGCCCGCGTCGATCCGACCGCGCGGTCTGCCCGGGCCCGACGGGATCAACACCGCAAGCCCGCTGGTGATGCTGGGAATGGTCAACCCGGTGATCGCCGACCGTGCCGTGGCGACCTTCACCGCCGGGTTCAAGCGCCGGCACGGTGCGTTCAAGTATGGCGACATGGCCACGTTCAACCTCGGCCACCATTACGGGTTCATCGAAAAGGGCGTGATCCTGAGCAAGCTTCAGCCCAACCTGTCGACGCTTTACGGCCTGACCGACGGGACCCTCGTGATGAAGACCTGGCAAGAGGCCGACAACGCGCTCTTGCCGCGCATCGCATTTGCCCGGCAAAACGGCGTTCCGTTGGTCATGACCGACCCCGACACCGGCCAGGCCGTTCCCGGCGACCGGGTCACCCAATGGGGCGGCGGCAATTGGTCGGGCTCGGCCGAGGCCGAATTGCGCACGCTGCGGGCCGGGGCCTGCATGGCGTCGTCCGGCGGGCGGCGTTACCTGCTTTACGGGTATTTCTCGACCGCCACGCCTTCGGCCATGGCGCGCACGTTCCTGGCCTATGGCTGCGACTACGCCATGCTGCTCGACATGAACGCGCTCGAACACACGTATCTGGCGCTCTACGTGCCCAAGGGCGGCAAGGTGCATGTGGCCCATCTGGTGCCCGGCATGGCGCTGATCGAGAAGAAGGCCCGCGACGGCACGATCCTGCCCCGCTTCATCGGCTTCGCGGACAACCGCGATCTCTTTTACGTCACCCGCAAGGAGGCTTTGCCATGATCATGCGTCTATGCGCCCTTATGTTTCTGGCCGCGCTGGCGCTGCCGTTGGAGACCGCCGCGCAGACGACGCGGCAAGAGACCAACGCGGCGCTCTTCGAACAGCTCCGCAAGGTGCATGACCTGAGCGCCGCCGAGATGCAGAAACTGCAGGCGATCTTTGCCGGATCGTCGGTCATGGGGCAGGGCAACCCCGCGATCACCCGGCATCCGATGACGCCTGCGCAATGCGCCGCGCGGCTTCCGGGCGGCGTTGCCGGATACGACAACCGCCGCAACGCGCGGATTTGCGGCGACCGCTACATGGCGCCGCTTTACGATCCGCGGACGCAGCGGCCCGAAGACGCCACCGCCTGCATCGACATGTTCGAGTTTCCCAACATCCCCTGCACCTATCCCGTCGTCTGGACCAAGGCCGTCGAGGCCGCGCAGACCTGCGCCGCCATCGGTAAGCGGCTTTGCGACGCGCATGAATGGGAGGGTGCCTGCGCGGGCGCGCTCGAGCCACCGGATTACCCCTTTGGGCGCGGCTCGGTCGCGGCGATGCGCAGCGTGCACAACACCAAATACGCACCGAGCAAAAGCTGGGCCTACGGCCCCCAGTTCCGCACTGGCATCTGCGCCCAGAACAGCGAGAAAAGCAGCACCTGCAATGGCGGCGGCTACCGCAGTTGCGGGTCCAACACTTATCCGACCGGGGCCTTCCCCGACTGCAAAAGCACGCTTGGCGTCTACGACCAGCACGGCAACGCGGCCGAACACATGAACCTGCCGATGGCCCCCGACCAGATGGCCAGCCGCGGCAGCACCAAGCTGGGGGTCACCGAGATGAAAGGCAGCTGGTTCATCTGGGACAAGTACCGCGCCCATCCCGACTGGTGCCGTTGGCGCGCGCCCTACTGGCACGGATCGCGGGTCATGAGCCCGTCGAGCCACGAAAACTACCACTTGGGCTTTCGCTGCTGCAAGACGCTGGACTAACGGGTTGTCATTCGAACCGGTCCCGGCTCAGATATGCCTGCCGCAGCTTCGGACTTCGCCGGCCGAAAAGCGACGAGGCGAAATCTTCGCCCGGAAAAACCCATAGATCGTAGGTGGCATAGCGCCTGTGTCCGCCGTGAAAGCGAAGGCCAAGATCCTCGCAAAGCTGCCGGCCCAGTGCGTTGACCGAGATGGCGCCGATTTCTCGGATGAAGACCTCGCGCTCGGCCAGTTCCTCCAAAACGCTCACGAAACCTGAAAGCAGCAGCCGGGCGGCGGCCTCGTGGCCGCGCGCGACATAGACGGCAGGACAATAGGCGAAATAATCGCCGGGAAGGATCGTGCGTTTCAGCATCTGCGGGGTAAGCTCGCCCTCGTCGAACCGGCATTCCTGGAATTGCGTTTCGAGGTGCCTGCCGGGGAAGATCAGGCCGACATGCTCCACCAGATCGGACCCGCGCATGACATAGACGCCCGTAAGGGCACCTTCCTGCGTGATTTCGCGCCAGATCGTGTCACGCGCCGAGAAACCGTCCGGCAAGTCGCCCGGGTCGCCAGTTTCCATCGCCGCCACCGCCTTGTTCAGCGCTTCCACGGATCCGCCGAACGCGTCGAGAATTTCCGTATCGCGCAGCATTCGGTAGGACGGCGCCGACGTTCTGGGACGCCCCAGTTCCCAGTCCTCGCGGCAGGCTATGACGTCTTCCCGGCTCCAACCCAGATTTTCCACAAGGCGGTGTTCCAGATCGCCACGGATGTAGGACAGCGACCGCTCGTACTTGCTGATTGCGTCCACACTGACATCGAGCGCCCAGGCCAGCTCTTCCTGCGTCATGCGCCCATGCCCGCCGCGACCTGCGCGGTGCGCGCGCAGCTTCCGGGCAAAAAGAGAGGTCCAGTCGGCCATTGGCTACAACAAAGTCAGGGGTTTCCCCGTCAGGATGCCAGAGAACAGGCGACTGCCCAAGCGACTTACGGGTTTCTTACGGGGTGGTCCGGATCGGATCGGTGGGATCGGGGGGCAGGCGCGGACAGGCTGCGGGCATGGTAACCGACCCAAAGGGGGAATATCCATGAACCGCTGGATGTCACCGTTTTCCGATACGATCGACCTGCTTTTCCTTGGGGCCGTAAGCGGCCGGAACCGTCACCGAGGGCATCTGACCAGCGACGCCCCGCATCATGAACGCCAGTCGCGCGCACCCGGCCGGGCGATCTATGGCGGTAAACGGTCGCTGCACGATCCTGACCGGGCCGAACGGTAGGCTGCGACAGCTGACCGCCCCGCCCGCATCGTCGTCAGGGCAAGGGGCCGTCGTTGACGTCTTCGGCTTCCCCGCCCCCGCCCGTCAGTATTGCGCGGCCAGAAGGCGTTCGGGGTCGGCGATGGGGCCTTCGCTGCTGATCAGGGGCGCCAGGGCGGGGTCCTGGATGATCTCGGCCAGATCGCGGGGCTTGCCGTTCACAAAGGCCGTGCGGCTGACCAGCCGAACCCCGTGGCTGTAATCGGCGTAATCGGCGCCGTGCACCGAGCTCAGCGGCTGGATCGGCTTGCCGTTGGTCCGGTGCCAGCCGTAGATCGGCACGCGCCCGGGTTTGCTGCGCAGACGGGTCGTCAGGACAATGTCCTTCTTCAGCCCTGCGGTCAACGCGTCCGGATCGGCCTTGGCCTGCATGCGCAGGGCGTCCAGCGTCTGGTTATGCGCGACGAAATAGGCGGTCGATTCCATCTGTGCGGTCGGCTTCATCGGTTGCGGCGGCAGGCGCGTGACGGCCTGGCGGTAGATCGCATCGACCATCATCGGCGTCGGCAGCAGGAACCCGGTCTCTGTCGCGATCCGCGCGGCGGCGGCCAGACCCATCGGCACACGCACGAAATCCCGGTCGTCGCCCACCGCAAGGTAATCGGGCGTCACGCACAGCGTGACCTGTAGCGTTTTTCCATCGGCGCCCTTGCCGGTCAGGCTGACGGGGGCAAGGTGCCTCAGGAACTGAGGAATATTGCCCGCCAGCACATGCCGGACGACCTCTGCATCGCGCTGCCGTCCGCGCATCTCCAGAAGCTGTGACATCGCCGCGCTGCCCGTGGGGGCCTCGGCTGCGCGCTCCGGCACACCTCCGGCCAGCTGCTGCGGGCACGTCACCGCGGCCTGCCCCGCACCGGCCCAAAGAACGCTTGTTGCCATGATGAAAACCGCGCCGACGCCGCGCGCCAAAAGCCCACTGACCCTCATGTCATCCCCATCCCTGCGTGATCGCCTGAAAGAAGGCCATCTACCGCCCCGGCGATCAAGCGGCAAGCGCGGCGGTGGGCGGGATTCCGCCAGCGGGCTGGTCGCGACCCTATACCAGCGGCGAGGCCTTCATGTCCGCCACCGCAAAGTCGATCAGCGCCCGGACCTTGCGCGGCAGGGCGCGCCCTTCGAGGTAGACGGCGGCGATATCGCCGCGCTCTCCGGTATATCCATCCAGAAGCGGCACCAGCTCGCCGCTCTCGACCGCGCCTTTCAGCGCAAAGCGCGGGACATAGGCGATGCCCAGCCCCTGGCGTGCAAGGTCGACGGCGGCATTGGCCGAATTGACCTGAAAGCGGCCTTCGACATGGGCCGTGGTGTCGGTGCCATCGCGGCGGAACACCCAGCGCCTCGGGGTGCGGCGGTTTGTGTCGACGATGCAGCTGTGCCGCGAAAGATTCTCCGGCCCCGACGGTTTGCCTGCCTTGGCGATATAGGCCGGGCTGGCCACCGGCAGGCTCTGCGACGCGCCAAGCCGCCGCATCTTGAGCGAGGCCATGTCGAAACGGCCGATGCGAAAGGCCAGGTCGATGCCATCGGCGGCAAGGTCGGTGAAGGCGTCGCTCAGCCGCAGGTCGATGGAAATCCCCGGGTTGGCCGCGGCGAAACGGGCCAGCATTCCGGCGACATAGACCTCGCCGAAGGTGACGGGCGCAGACAGGCGCAGCACGCCCGACAGCCCGCGCGAGCCTTCGGACACGTCCGCCAGCAGGTCGTCAAGCTCGTCCAGCAGGGCCGGCGCGCGCAGCAGCAGATCGTCACCCTCCGGGGTCAGCCCGACCTTGCGGGTCGTGCGCTGGAACAGGCGCACGCCAAGCCGCGCCTCGAGCCCGGCGACGTATTTCGATGTCAGACGGTTCGACAGACCCAGCTGGTCCGCCGCGGCGGTGAACGACCCGGACTGGGCGGTGGCGACGAAGGCGCGCAGCTGATCGAAGAGGTCCATGGCTATATTGAGAACAAATCGTGGGAAGTCATTTGTTATATTCGCCATATTGTGGGCGATCTTCAAGGTGTAAATCCTTGCCCACAGACATGCTGTGCACAGCGCAGCCATCGGAAAAAGGATTTCGTCATGACCACGCAGACCAATGCAGACTACGCCGCCCTCGCGCTTCGCGTCTCGAGCGGCGCTCTCTTTATCGCCCACGGCTGGCTCAAGATCAGCGTCTTCACCGTCGCCGGCACCGTCGGCTATTTCGAAAGCCTCGGGCTGCCCGGGCTCTTCGCCTACCTTACCATCCTGGCCGAGATCGGCGGCGGGCTGGCCCTGATCCTCGGTGTCGCCACGCGCCTGGTGTCGCTGGCGCTGATCCCGGTGCTGCTGGGCGCCACCTGGGTTCATGCGGGCAACGGCTGGCTCTTCTCCGCCGAAGGCGGCGGCTGGGAGTTCCCGATCTTCTGGGCCATGGTGCAGGGGGTCATCGCGACGCTTGGCGGCGGCGCTTACGCGCTGCGGCTGCCGGTGCTGCAAAAAGCGCTGGGTCAGTTCGCCTGAACCGTGTCAACGCCCCGGGCGGCCACCAAGCCGCCCGGTTTGCCCAAAGGAACAGACCCATGCAGACCCACACGCTCGAAGAGCTCAAGGACCGGTTCGCCCCAACGGCGCGGATGCCGGTCGTCTTTCTGGGCCACGGCAGCCCGATGCACGCCATCGAGGACGGGCCGTTCGGCCGCGCCTGGGCCGCGCTCGGCCAGAGCCTGCCACGCCCCAAGGCGATCCTGGTGGTGTCGGCGCATTGGATGACGCGGGGCACCACGCTGGTCGATGTCTCGGCCATGCCGCGCACGATCCACGATTTCTACGGCTTCCCCGACGCGCTCTATCGCCAGCAGTATGCAGCCCCGGGACAACCCGAACTGGCGCGCGAGGTCGTGACCCTGCTGCACAGCCACCGCGCCGAGGCGGACGACACCTGGGGGCTCGACCACGGCGCCTGGGCGGTTTTGAAATACCTCTATCCAGAGGCCGACGTGCCGGTGTTCCAGGTGTCCATCGACATGGCGCAGGGGCTGGCGCATCAGCTGGAGATCGGCCGGACCCTGACCGAGCTGCGCGACCGCGGGGTGCTGATCCTTGGGTCGGGCAACGTGGTGCACAACCTGCGCACCATGCGCAAGGACGGCGCGCCGCAGGATTTCGCACTGGAGTTTGACGCATTGTTCGCGGACAGGCTGACCGACCGCGATTTCAGGGCGCTTGCCGACCGCGACGGGCTCGGGCCCCTGCTGACCGCCGCGCATCCGAGCGTGGACCACTATCTGCCCGCGCTGACCGTGGCCGGCGCCTCGGATTCGGGCGACGCGCTCACGTTCATGACCGACGCGATCGACCTTGGGTCGGTGTCGATGCGGTCGTTCATCTTTCACCCGGGCTGAGGAGCCGCGCCATGCTGGTGACCGGCAAGTGGCCCCAGACCTGGCAACCGGCGGCAGAGGGCCGTCAACGAGGGACGTTTCGTGCGTCAGGTGTCCAGCTTTCGTAACTGGATAACGCCGGATGGCCGCCCGGGCCCGACGGGATCATGGCAGGCTCTTGGCGTGGCAAGGGCACCGAGCTGTCGCCGCATCATGGCTCAATCCTGCGATCGGTGAGCCATCCGTCTTCGATCGGCCTCTGACGCCCGGTAGGCCCATGATTTGAACGCTTCGACCTTCGGGCTGGTCCATTTGTCGCGGCCACCGAGCAGGCACACACCCCCGAGCGGAGAGTGGCAGACCATGTCGGGGAACGGCGTGACCAGTGTCCCGCTGGCAAGCTCCTCGTGGCACAGAACAAGGTGCGCCATGACGACGCCGACCCCCATCACCGCGGCCTTCGTCGCGATATCGAGGTTTGGAAAGTCCTGACCCGTTCGGGGATCGACATCCTTAGGCTGGAAGGCATTCACCCAAGTCGTCCAATCGGCATGGTCCCGCGTCTCGTGCAGCAGTTCGCACCGTGTCAGGTCTTCGGCCCGCTCAAGCGACGTGGCCTCAAGATAACCTGGCGAACAGGCTGGTGTCAGACAGATTGGAAAGAGCGTGAGATGCTCGATTTCCTGCGACCGGTTTGGCCAGTTCGACACCGAGAACCCGATATCGGCATCAATCGGGTCGAAACCGCTGTCCGGGTGGAAATCGGTCGTCAGGCGCAGCTTGATATCCGGGTAAGCCTTACGGAATTCATCGAGCTTTGGCAGCAGCCATCGAATTGACGTTCCGGGCGGACAAATCACGCGCAATTCCGAGGCATCCGAAGCGACCCGCTCTGTGCCCCGCGCGATCATACCGAACGCTTCCGTCAGGACCGGCGTCAATTGCCGGCCGGCTTGGGTCAGCCGGACGCCCTGCGCCTGGCGCGCGAACAACTGAACGCCAAGGCTGTCTTCCAGAAGTTTCACATGCCGGCTGATGGCGCCTCGCGTGACGTGCAGTTCCTCTGCAGCGCCAATGAAACCGTTGTGACGGGCCGCGGCTTCGAAAGCGCGAAGTGCATTCAGAGGTGGAAGTCTTGCCATAGCGATAGGGTCACTTTTCCTGATCCATATGGTGCATAGAACTGGTTTGCGCGCAAGTCTCTCCAGGGGGCACGATTGCGACCGAGGCCAATATTTCATGGATCAGATCGATGTCCCTTTCCGAACTCACCCCGCATAACGCTTCATCCTGGCTCGCCTTGCTCTGCAAGTCCGTGAGTGAATTTATCCCTCGCGCGCCAAAGAGACCGAAACGGGATACGGTCCTCGATGATCTCGAGCGCCTGGCGATGCTCTCGCCGCACCTGCTGGCCGATCTCGGTTTCTCGGTAGATGAATTCGAAAGCACTGCGACGGCCGTCTGCTGGCGCAGGGAGGACATGGCCGTCTTTATCGCAACCGCGGACGGGCACGCATTTGCCATGCGTGATCCGGATTGGGCCAGGATCCAAACCTGAGTGACCCGGAACTCGATTTGGCAGTGTTGCCTCGGGGCTTCGAGGCCACCGTTTGCTGCCGCGGCTTTTCCTGGCAGCTTTGAACCGGGCGCGCCGGACAAGGCGTGAGCTTTGATGGCGTCCAGATTGGATTGATCGTTATCAAGGCGTTCTTTGCAACCGCATACTAATCGTAGGCGGACTTACAGCATTTCACTTTCCCCTTTCGATACCACGGAGATTCAATATGGCCGAGGCTGACAAGAGCCACTGGGACGCTATCGTCATCGGCTCGGGCATGGGCGGCATGGCGGCGGCGGCCGCGCTGTCGAAGGCCGGGCACAAGGTGCTGCTGCTTGAGCAATACCAAACACTTGGCGGCCTGAGCCACAGCTTTTCCATCGAGGGCTTCAACTGGGATGCGGGCATCCATTATCTCAACTGCGTCGCCCCGGAAGATCGCGAGCGCCATATTCTCGACTGGCTGTCGGACACACCGATCGAATTGGCCTCGATGGGCGCGGTCTATGACAATCTGCATATCGGCGATGCCGCCCCGCTGGCCTTGTCCCGCCCCTACGAGGCGCAGGCCCGCGATCTCAAGGACCGGTTCCCGGACGAGGCGGAGGCCATCGACGCATGGATCGCTGCGCTGAAAGAGGGCCGGGAGGCTCTTATGAAGGTCACTATGACCCGCGCGATGCCCGAGATCATCGGCCATGCCTTGAAATGGTGGCACAGCCACGCCATCGAACGCTGGTGCAAGCGGACCACGCAGGAGGTGATCGACGACATCACTGACAATCGCGCCTTGGCGGCCGCCTTCGCCGCGCAATGGTTCGACCATGGCGGCAGGCCAAGCAAGGCGAGCTTTGCCTTGCATGCCCTGATAACTGGGGCCTATCTGGAAAGCGGCGCCTGGTATCCCAAGGGTGGCGGCGCGACCTTTGCCGAGCACATCCTGCCGACGATCACGAACGCGGGCGGCGAAGCGCGGGCGGACACCAAGGTCGAGACGCTGCTTATGCAGGACGACCGGGTCGTCGGCGTGCGGACGGCGCAGGGGGAGGACATCCGCGCGGATACGGTGATCTCGGATATCGGGGCGCGCGAGACCGTGAACCATCTTCTGCCAAAGGGGTGCGGGCAACAGGACTGGATCGACGAGATCAACGCCCTGCCGCACTCTGTCGCCCATTTCAGCCTGTTCGTGGGCTTTGAGGGCGATATCCAGCGCGCCGGGGCGACGCGGTCGAACCACTGGATTTATCCAGGCGGCAAGGTCGACGTCGTCTGGACGGACGTCCCCGACAGTCCGCCGCCCGGCATGTTCGTATCCTTCGCCTCGTTGAAGGACCCCAGCCATAAACCCGGACCATCGCAGAAATACGCAGGCGAAATCGTCGCCTGGGCCGACTGGTCGGTGGTGGAAGCCTGGGCCGACAAGGAGCCGGGGGCGCGGGGCGAAGACTATCAGGCCTTCAAGACAAGGGTCGCAGACGCGATGTTCGCGCAGTTCGAGACCTATTTCCCCGAGTTGGCCAAGCTGGTCGTGTTCCGCAATCTGTCCACGCCGCTCACCACCCGCGCGATCACGGGGCATCACAAGGGTGCATTCTACGGCATCGACACGACCCCTGACCGGTTGATGAGCGAAGCGCTGCAAACACGGACGCCGATCCCGGGTCTGTTCCTTGCCGGTCAGGATGTCCTGAGCCCCGGTATCCCCGGGGCGCTGTGGGGCGGCGTGCTGGCTGCCGCGACCGTCGATCCGAGCCTGTTTCGGCAGCTTCCCGGCTGACAGGTCGCGATACGAGACGTTCCTGCCCAGCCGGCGCAATCGCGGACCTTCACGGATGCCGGCAAAACGTCGCCATGGCCGCATCGGCGTGGTTCAGGCGGATGGTCGGTCGGCGGCGAGGTATGCAGCGCAAATTCTGCCTCATCTCCCCCTCAAGGCGGTTACGATGACCCAAAAACCTACCGTTACGAAATAAAATCAGGTGTCGCGAAGGCGCTAACGCCGGAAAGCCTAACGTAATCCAGACCAAAGCGAACGCTCCTGAACGTCACGGCCTCCGGTGGTCCAAATCATCTGACAGCAGATGGGGTGGATGGCTCCCGCTCCCCGGCGTCGCAATGCGCCATAGTGCAGGTGTCAGAATCTGCGATAGAGAGGAGCCACCCCATGCAAGTTACCACCGTCGGCCTCGACTTGGCCAAGACCATCTTTCACGTGCACGGCGTCACTGAGGAAGGAGAGGTTGCGTTCAATCGGCCTTTGCGCCGCTCGCAGGTTCTGGCGTTCTTCGACCGTCTCGCGCCCTGCCTCATCGGCGTGGAAGCTTGCGCATCGAGCCACTACTGGGCGCGTGAGTTGTCGAAGCTGGGTCACACCGTCCGGTTGATGCCGCCGATGTATGTCAAACCCTACGTGAAGCGCGGCAAGTCGGATGCTGTCGATGCAGAGGCCATCTGCGAGGCAGTGACACGTCCGACGATGCGGTTTGTCGAGATCAAGTCCGAAGAACAGCAGGCGCTTCTATCCCTGCACCGGGCACGGGACTTCGTGGTTCGGCAACGCACTCAGCTGATCAACATGCTTCGCAGCCTGGCGGCGGAGTTTGGCATCGCCATTGCTCGCGGTGTCGCGCGGGCGATCGATTTCGCGAAAGGGATCATAGAGGGGCAACAGGCCGATCTGCCGGAGCTCGCCCAGGACGTTCTGCGCGTCCTCAGCCGACAGCTAATTGACCTGCACAACCGGCTTGGGTGGTACGAGATCACGATGCGCATTCAGGCACGCCTCAGCAGGCAGGCGCAGCTCCTGCAGACCATTCCCGGCGTCGGCCCAGTCACGGCATCGGCTGTGGCTGCGACAATCGGATCAGGCCACCAGTTTCGAAGCGGTCGCGAGTTTGCCGCCTGGCTAGGGCTCTCGCCGCGCAACCATTCCAGTGGCGGCAAGGAGCGGTTGGGCAAGATCACCAAGATGGGCGACAGGTACCTGCGTCAGCTCATCGTCGTCGGCATGACGTCCCGTGTCCGGCAGGTTGCCAATCACCCAGAACGCGCCGATCCCTGGCTGGCAGACCTGCTGCAGAGAAAGCCCGCGCGCCTCGCAACGGTCGCCATGGCGAACAAGACGGCTCGGATCATGTGGGCAGTGCTGACCAGGAACGAACCCTATCGGCCGCACGCAGCCTGAGCCGGAAAGGAAAGACGAGATAGCAAGACCAACGATGTGATGGTGTACCCTTCAGCCGCAACGATCAGGACACTCCGCCGAATGTCCCGGGCGTCACTGCCCGCAAAGCAGTTAGGAACCTGATCTGCGGATCCCATCAGGGCCAGCGGTCGAGACCGCGCAAACAGGCCGGACACAAGACCGCTTCTGAAAAGGTACGCACAATCTCATTTAACCCTTGCTATGCGGGCGCCATCCACACAGGACATTCGCCAGGCGTCAGAACAAGACGAACGAAACGCCTCCCTTGGGGGGGGCGTTCCGCATTTCGAACCGGGACGTTTCACATGGATCGGCTGGAAGAGGTTATGACAAGCCAAGCCCATGTTCGCGGCGACCTGCTCGAAACTCCTTGATCCTCTCAGCTGGTGCAGAAACCGCAGTCGATCTCACGAAGAAAGCCAAGCCGTTGTGCAATCGAGAGATGTTGCATCGCCGGATTCGTCCAATCCGCGTCAAGCGCGTTCAGCTCAAGCGCGTTGCGGCCGATGGCGTGGAAGAAGGCCTCGACATAGGCTTCGCCCGGCGCCTCAAGCACCACGAAATGGCGACCGTTCTCGGAGAAGCTTTCAATTTCGGAGACCTTCAGAACCTCCAGAAGCTGCGGGCTTGCGCCGCCGTAAGCGTGGTCGATCCGAACGGCAAACTGATCGGCCGCGGCCGGCAGTGCGGCGAAAAGGGCGAGAATGGCGGCGGGGATGAAGGGGCGTGTCATGGTGTTCTCCTTTGGTTGAATTTCATGCTTCGGCAGAGAAACCCTGCGACTTTGAACCCCAGCTGACAAACGAGATTGATTTTGCTCTTGGGCAAGATATTCTTGGGTCAAATGCCCAAACGTCTTCCATCGCTGACATCCTTGCGGACCTTCGAGGCCGCTGCCCGGCACATGAGCTTTGCCAGGGCAGCGGATGAATTGTTTGTCACCCCGGCGGCCGTGGGCTTTCAAATCAAACAGTTGGAGGAAGAGCTTGGCGGCGCCCTGTTCATTCGCAAGCATCGTGCGATCGAACTCACAAACAAAGGCCGGGTGCTTCAGAAAAATCTCGGGCGGGTGTTTGAGAGAATTCAATTCGCATGGGATGAAGCGCACGAGCCGCTGAAAGAAGTTGTTCTGACTGTCAGCGGACCCGCCAGGGCAGTGCATGGCTGGGTCATGCCTGCACTCTTCAAGGCGCAATCGCAACGTCCCGACATCCGGATCTCGTGGGATCTCAGCAAGCAGAATCGCGATATCGCCAGCGGCAAGGTCGATATGGCGATCCGCTGGGCAAGAGAGCCCCAAGGAGACTTCCACTGGGAACCGTTGCTGCGGACATGGTTCACGCCCGTCATGCGCCCCGACGTTGCGCGGTTTGCAAAGCGACCGGTCGATCTGAAAAAGTAGGGGCTGATCAACGTTGAATTCACCCTCGATCCGGGAAACCATGAATCGACATGGGCGGCGTGGTGCCGGGTCAACGGTCTGGAACCGCCGGCAGCCTTTGCGGTCACCTGTGCAGATACGGCAAGCGCCGTAGAGACGACACTGGCCACAGGACATATCGCGCTCGCCGGGTCATTTCTCGCCAGCGAGCACCTGAGAAAGGGCGAGTTGGTGGCGCCGTTCGACACCGCGATCGCACCTTATTCGAGATTCTGGCTGGTGTGTCGCAAAGGCATGGAGACGACATCCGAGCACCAATGGTTCCTGAAGGCGATCCGCGATGGCGCCGTGGCCATCGATGCCCTTTTGAACGATATGAAACTGTTCCATCCGGACGGACGTGCCGTTCCGGATCCAGCCAATATGTGAACGTTCTCCGGCATTGTCCCGATCCTGGCGAATGAGGCGGGCAGAGCCGAAGTCGGCAGGCCAGTATCCACGATCCGAGCTTCAAGGCTCAGTCGCCTTTTTGCAGACGGCCTGACCAGAATTGGCACATCCGGTTCCAACCCGTGGGCCATTCCCGGAAAAACCCGAAAGCGTTCTTTTGTCACGGATTGTGGGACGCGATAACGACGGCGTAGCGGCTTCTGCTAACGACCGGCCAGACTTTTGCCGGGTCATAGAACGCGGCGAACTGCGCTATCCGTCGGGACAGATAGACATGTGGCTGCTTGGCGGCGGTGTGGACGTGCACATCGGGCGGCATGGCCGCGGGATCGTCCAGCGACCCTGCACGAATGAAGAGCACATGGTCGCCGACCCTTGGCAATGCGTGGTACTTGATCCAAACCGCGACACCGCATGTCTCACAGCGTCAAATCGCCTGCCCTGCGCCGCTTGGTGTCGCGCACGGCTGGTCCACACCGAACCGGATATGATTTCGGCCCGATCTTTCCCTATCAGCGCGTTGACAGCATATGCCTAGCCGGATTGCTTCTGGCACAATGTGCTATGACAGCCATGCACGATCAACGGTTTGGACGATATCCGGTATCCCAGATGGCCGCAGGTGCATCCGCCTGCAAAGATCTCCTGGGCCAGCACGCCGGTCGCCCTTTCTTTGGAAGCATCGATCATCGTGCGCGCTTTCCCTGCTTTTGTGGCGATATCGCGGTAATCATCCATGAAGCGCTGTTCATCCAGACGCCGTCCGCGTCACGGTCGGCCGATGAAAAAGGGCCCGGCCCGCAGCTGGGCGCATCCCCGTCCGGTTGCGGCAGGTGGTTCAAAAGAACCGATCGGGCGGCCGAAAGCCACGGGTTGTCCGATCGCTTCCGCCGAACGATTTGGGTCAGCCGTCCCCTTGGTCGAAGCGCTCTGCGCATGGCGCGCAAAAAGTCAGGGCAGCAATCGATCCCGGTTACATCGTCCGTCTCTCCGACGATCCCGGCCAGCGTCGGCGGGGTGTCGCCAAAGCCGCACGCGACATCAAGAACACGTTCGCCCTTCTGGAGATCGAGGCACGGAAAGACCTGGTCACTGTGGCGCGACAGGCCGCCTTCGAGGATGTGGCGATCCTGATCGTGCGCGAACCGCTTCTTGCCAGCAACCGGTTTTCGACGCTTCAAAAGGGCCTTCCCCGGATTTCGCCCAATGTCCTGAATACCCGGCTGAAAGAGCTCGAGGAACACGGCGTGATCGTGAAGCGGCGTCTCAATGGCCAACGCCCGTCTGACTGCTGCGGGCAGGGAATTGTCCGCCGTGATCGAGGCGCTGGTGGTCTGGTGTGCGACAATTGCGATGTGAACCTTTGCTATCAGGACCCTGGCAAAGACATCGATGTTTTCATGACGGCAACTTCGCGCGACATGATCGGTGTCTGGATGGGCGCCCTGCCGCTTTCCAAGGCTCTCCACGGACGAGCGCAACATGCTGGTCGGAGAAGCGGCCAACTGCAAACGGTTCTGCAAGTGGTTCCCGCTCTCGACGGCAGCCGGCATTCCCCGGCCGGGCAATACGGCATCTGCAATGAACGAAACCGCAGCCGATCTCGGCAAGGATTTGGGTCCAGACCCCAGTGTCGCCGCCAATTCTGGATGATGATCCGGGCCTCCCTGAGCGCGCAGAAGCTCTCTCGGTCGAGCAGGTCATCGCGAAACCGCACAGTGAAGCTTTCCACGTGACCGTTCTTGCAAGGTGACCCCGGCCCGATGCAGGCCGTCCTGGCGCCGACCGTTGCCTGGCAGGCGATATCGCGCCGCACAAAAAGGCCCCCGCCGCCTCGGCCAGCGCGCCTTGGCCGACCAGCCCAACGCGCGAACGCTCCAGACCCGACGCGGCGGGCAATGGCATGGGTCGAACCTGCGCAATCTGCTGGCGCGGTTCGATCAGGGCTGGACCGATGGCCCTGAAAAATGATTCAACGTCACTGTCCGTCTTTTAAATGAAAGCTTGAATAATGACGCACAGACCCCGGATCACGACCCTTCCAAAGCTTGCGTCGCTTCTTGCGCTCTCGCTCATGGTCGGCTGCGGCGGCGTGTCGGGCACCCGTGCCGTGGTCTCTGGCGCGGGTCCCGACGATCTTCTGAAACTTCGAGGCGGCCCGGGGCTCGGCTATCGCGTGCTCCTGGGGCTGCCCGACGGAACCGAGGTGATCCGCCGCGACTGCGTGACGGAAATGGGCCAGCTCTGGTGCCGGGTTTCGCTGACGGACGGGCGGGGCGTCACCGGCTATGTCTCGGCAGATTATCTGTCGGCGCCCTGACGTCGGCCCGCACGCGATCCGAGCCGACCTCGCCTGCGCCGGGCACGAAGACAGACGACCGCTGAAAGAGGGTCGGCAGAACCGACTCAGGTGCATCCGAACGCGTTTTCGAACGTGTGCTTGCAGACCAGGTCGAGTTCCGCCCCCCACCGCCAATATGGCAGCCGCCATGCCGCGCGGAGGGCCGCTGAACACGGCCCCTTGGTGTCTTGACGCGCAGGAAACGCCCTAGGCCGACGGTTCGTCGATCACCTCGTTGACCAGCGTGCCGACACCGGTGATCTCGACCTCGACCGACATGCCGGGTTCGAGGAACAACTCCGGCTTGCGATACCGTCCCACACCGCCCGGCGTGCCGGTCACGATCACGTCGCCGGGCTTTAGCGTGATGACGGTCGAGGCATAGGCAATTATTTCCGGAATCCCGATGGCCAGTTCCGAGATCGGGGCGTGCTGTTCCACGTTGCCATTGACCCGCGTCGTCAGGGTTTGCGCGCGAATATCGCCCACCTCGTCAGGCGTGACCAGCGCGGGGCCCATGGCGCCAGAGCGTTCAAAGCTCTTTCCCGGCCAGAACTGGGTCGTGTGGTTCTGGTAATCGCGGATCGACCCTTCGTTGACGCAGGAATAGCCGGCGATGTGATCCCAGGCGTCTTCCCGGGCGATGTGGCGCCCCGGCTTGCCGATGACAAAGGCCAGTTCGCCCTCATAATCGAATTCCCGGCTGGCGCGGGGCCGTTCGATGGGCGTGCCGTGGCCGACGAGGCTTTCTGGATAACGGGTGAAGAGCGACGGGTATTCCGGATGCGGGCGGCCGGATTCGATGATGTGCGGCAGGTAGTTCAAACCCACGCAGATGATCTTGTCGGGGTTCGGAACCGGCGGCAGAAGCGTGACATCGGCCAGCGCGAGCGCCTCGCCGGCCCCGTCGAGGCGGGCAACCGCCCCGGCCGCGAGAACTGATTTCAGATCGGGGTATTCCGGCAGGGCGCTGCCTGCGTCATGGACCGTGCCGTCCGTCAATGTGCCAAAGGAATTCGTACCGTCGGGGCGGGTAAAGCTGACCAATTGCATCCGTTTTGCCTTGTCTTGGGGTGGGCGTCTCAGGAGAGGCTGTCGATAAAGGGGGCGAATTCGGTGTCGATGAAGCCCAGAACGGCGTCGTCGGTCAACACACCGTCCGTCACCTTGTCATTGGCCTGCGTCACCAGGACCTCCTTGTTGGCGTGCACGCGGGCCAGCATGCCGTTCAGAACGTATTTCAGATGCGCCTGCGCCCGCACACCGCCCGTCACGCCGCCCGAGACGGTGATGACGAACGACGGCTTGCCCTTGAAGACCGACGCGTAGGCCGGGCGCGAGGCCCAGTCGATGGCATTCTTTAGAACGCCGGGGATCGAGTAGTTGTATTCCGGGGTGACAAACAGCACCCCGTCCGCCGCGCCGACTTGTTCGACGAATGCGGCAACCGCGGGATCGTCGGTCACGTCGGCGTTGTAATGCGGCAGCAAACCGACATCGGCGGTGACGAACGTGGCGCGGTCGCGGAACCTTGCCTCGATTGCGCGCGCGGTGGCGCGGGCCGACGATGCAGCGCGCAAGCTGCCTGGGATAATCAGGATTTCGGGCATTCTGTCCTCTTACATAAGGGCCAGCCAGGTGGCGACGGGGGGAAAGGCGGTGATGATCGCGAGCGACACAAGCATCGCGATGATGAAGGGAACGGCCCCGCGAAAGATCTCGCCCACTTTCAGATCGGGGTCGTCCATCGCCGCCTTGATCGTGTAGACCGAAAGGCCGAAGGGCGGCGTGAGCAGCCCGATCTCGACCGCGATGACGGTGATGACGCCGAACCAGATAAGGTCCTGTCCCGCCGCCTGCGCTATTGGCAGGGCGATGGGCAACACGATCAGCATGATCGAAATGGAATCGATCAGGCAACCAAGCGCCACGATCAGCAGGATATAGGCCAAGAGGAATCCGTAGGGGCCGATGTTGCCCGACAGGAACCATTCCGACAGTTCCCTGGGAACCCCCGAAAGCGCCAGCATGCGGCTAAAGAACGTGGCCGCGAGGATCAGGAACAGTACCGAAACGGTGATTTGCCCGGTTTCGACGAGCAGGCTCCAGAAGGTCGACCGGTCCAGCGAGCGGCGCAGCAGCGCGATCAGCAGCGCGCCGAACGCGCCCGCCGCGCCGGCCTCGGTCGGGTTCAGGAACCCGCCGTAGAGCCCGCCCAGAACGAGGATCATCAGGAACAGGATCGGAATGGATTTCCACAAGATCTGCACAAACGTGATGTCGGTGTATTCGGCGCTGTCCCCGGTCTCGAACACGAAATCGCGCCGGGTCCGGGACAACAGCAGGATCGTCACGATGAAGGCCGCCGCCAAAAGCAGCCCCGGCCCGACGCCCGCCAGGAACATCCGCCCCACCGATTGCTCGGCGAGCACCGCATAGACGATCATCAAAAGCGAGGGCGGGATCATCATGCCCAGCACGCTTGAGCCTGCGACCACGCCTGTCGAAAAGCGGTTGGTATAGCCGTGCCGCCGCATCTCGGGCACCGCGATGCGGCTGAAAACGGTGGCCGAAGCGATCGAAATCCCCGTGATCGCTGCAAAGACCGCATTGGCGAAAACCGTTGCCACCCCCAGCCCGGCGGTGACCCGGCGCAACAGTCTTTGAAAGACGTCGAACGTGTCCTTGCCGACGCCCGAGACGGTGACAAGCAACCCCATCAGCACGAACAGCGGGACCACCGCGAACAGATACTCTTCGAGACTGTCATTGGCGACCTGCGTCATCATCCGCACCGCCACGACGTCGTTTCGGATCAGCGCCACGCCCACGAACGACACGGACAGCATCCCGATACCGATGGGCATTCCGATCAGGATCAGCACCACAAGGACAAGGATCGCCGCAAGGCCGATATCGAACGGCGTCACGATGGCCTCCTGACGGCGCGCAGCGCGGCGAATACGCGGAAGGCGAACTGGGCCGCCGCCACCGCGAAGCCCGCGAGGATCAGCACGCGGAACGGCCATGTGGGCAGTGTCGCGATGCCGGGAACGCCGATGAATTCACCCGCCGTCATGTCTTTTTCCAGAACCCGGATCGAGGCCCAGGCGATGGTGCCCAGAACCGCCGCGCCCACCAGATCGAAAACACCCCCCAACGCCGCGCCCGCCCGCGGAAAGCGGCGGTTGAGCGGTACGGTGAAAACCTCGGTCCGCGCCAGCCGGCCAGCGCGTACAGTGGCGCCCAGTTGCAGCGCCACCAGTGTCACGACCAAGAGCGCGCCGCCTTCCGACACCAGCGGCAGCGACGCCCCCGCCGCGTTGCGCGCCACGATGTCGGCGCAGATGATCAGCATCAGCACGCCGATCAGCACCGTGCCAAGGGCTGCAAAGCCTTCGACAAGCCGGTGCCAGCCGCGTTCGAGCGCGGTTTCCCGCACCTCCCCCGCCGGGGAGGTGCCGTTGTCGTCGGGCCGGGCCAAGGGGCTGCCTTACTTGTCCCAGTCGCGGGCGGGCGTTTCGCCCCGCGCGCGCACACCGTCGAGATAAGCGGCGAGGAAGTCGCGCGCCGGAATGCCGCGCGCTTCCAGCGGATCGGCCCAGTCGCTGGCCACGTCGGGCATCTTGTTGACCCATTTGATCAACTCGCCTTCGGGCATGTCGACGATGGTCGCGCCAAGCTCGACCATCTTGTTCATCGCGGTTTCGTGGCGCTCGACCAGATCCTTGCCATGCTCCCGGGTGTAGTACTGGCCGGCCTCGATCATGGCGTTCTGCACCTCTTCGGGCAGGCTGTCCCAGCTGTCGCGGTTGATCGCCACGGCACCCGAAAACGCACCGCCCGCGTCGAAGCGGTTGATGTAGGGCGCCACCTCGTAAACCTTGATCGGCAGCGCACCAAGCGCCAGCGTCAGAACGCCGTCGGACACGCCCGTCTGGATATCGGTGTAATAAGTGGTCAACGCACCGTCGACTGCGTTGGCCCCAGTGCCCCGCAGCCAGTTGCCCAGAACGCCGGGGGCCGAGATCTTCATGCCGTCGATATCGTCAATGCCGCCGATCGGCTCTTTCAGATACAGGTCGTAAAGATCCGTGCCCGTCAGGCCCAGAACCTTGAGATTGTACTGCTCCCATTCGTTGCGGAAGGCTTCGTTGGTCTCAAGCAGCTCTTGGTGTACCTCCAGCTGAAGCGCCGGGTTCGACGTGGCAAAGGGCGCGTTCGAGGACGCCTGGCTTAATGGCAGCTTGGCCTGTTCCAGGAACGAAAAGACCCAGCCGATATCGGTGATGCCCTCTTCGACCGAGCTGAGCGTCGCGTTGGCCTTGTAAAGCTGGCCGCCGAACGCCTCGTTCCACGCGATTTCATAATTGCCCGTCTCGGCCAGAATCTCGTCGGTCCTGGCCATGAAGTGCGTCTTGATCATGCCGACCCATGGAACCACCGTCGGATGGCTCGATGCGACGGTCAGGCTGATCGTCTCCTGTGCGTGCACAGGCACGGCCAAAAGCGCGCCCAGAACGACGCCACGCAGATAAGTCATGGTCTTCCTCCCCTCGGATGCGGCGCATTGGCCGCCCTTTGTTATGCGATCAGCTTGCCTTCCTCCGGGCAAGTTCCTCGCGGATTTCGTCGCCGTGTTCGTCCAGAACCGGCGGCGCCGAAACGTCTTGCTCGGGCGCGCCGTCGAAATTGTACGGCGGGCGCACCGTGGTGAATGTGCCAAGCTCGGACGACGGCGCCTGCACCTTGATGCCCAGGTGCTGCGCCTGCGGGTCCTCCAGCGCCTCGTTGCTGTCGTAGGCAGGCGAATGCGGCACCTCGTTGGCGAGCAGCAGATCGCACCACGCATCCCGCGTCTTGGTTTTGAACACCGGCGTGAAATGCGCGATCAGGTCGTCCTGATGGTTGATCCGCTCGAGCCGTTCGGCAAAGCGCGGGTCGTCCTTCAGTGCCTCCTGCCCGGTCGCGGCCAAAAGCCCCTCCCAGAACTTGGTGGGCGAGGACAAATGGATCGCCACCCATTTTCCGTCGGCGCATTCGAACGTGTAGGATTGCGACACGACCGGGCGTGACAGCGGGCCCATGACCTCATCCACGGAATAATAATGGGTGAAGCTGTCGAGATTGAAATGGCACATCGCTTCGAGCATCGAGATATCGATGCGCCGCCCCTTGCCGGTCTGCGCGCGCTCGAGAAGCGCTGCAAGACAGGCCATCGCCGCATATTGCCCCGTCACCGCATCGGCGATCGCAGGCCCGATCACACGCGGATTGGTGGGCGGCGTCAAAAGACGCAGATAGCCCGAAGCCGCCTGCGCCACGGTGTCATAAGCGGGCCGGTCCCGGGACGGGCCGGACGTGCCGAAGCCGGAAATCGCGCAGTAGATGATGTCGGGGCGGACCTTGCGCAGTTCCTCCTCGCCCGCGCCCAGCTTTTCGGCGACGCCGGGGCGGAAGTTCTGGATAAAGACGTCCGCAGTCGCCACCAGATCGTGCAGCACGGCGCGGTCGCCCGGGTCCTTGGTGTCGAGCGCGATGGATCGCTTGTTGCGGTTGTAGGTCTGGTAATGCGGTGAATAGAGCCCGCCCTTGAACGCCCGGAACGGATCGCCCGTGCCGGGGCGCTCGACCTTGATCACATCGGCGCCCAGGTCGGCCAGGTGCATGCCGGCGGCAGGCCCGGTGATGTAAGTACCCAGCTCGACGACGCGGATTTCCTTCAAAAGCTTGACCATGGGTTTACTCCGCCGCCTTTGAATTCCGGGCCGAGACCTTGCCGTCATAGGAAATGGCCTCGTCCGCCTTGTGGGACATGATGAACCCGATGGACCGCTGCGCCTCTTCGAACAGATGCGCCGAAAGCCCCGCCGTGCGGGCCAGCAGCGGCACCGCCTTGATCGCGTCCAATGGCCAGCCCGCATCGAGGATACAGGCCGGGATCGCACCCGAGACGTTGATCGGCAATGGCCGCTCGATGATGCCCGGCGCATGTTTGCCCAAGATGCGCAATGTCTCGATATACTGCCCCGTCACGCCCAGCTCGTCGGCGATGGCCAAAAGCCTGTCCGCCCGCGGGTCTCCTGCGCTGTGCTGCGGATGGCCAAGCCCCGCGACCTTTTTCTTTTGCGCCTTGTGCTCCTGAAGGCTGGCAATCGCGGCGGTCTCGATGTCGGTTCCGTCGGCCTCGACCTTGTGGATCACCTCTGCCAGGTAGCGGCCTGCCGCCTCGGACGATCCGGCAACGACGCTGCCCATGCCCAAAAGACCGGCCGACATCGCGCCCTGCCAGGCATCCGGTCCGGCCGCCAGCGTCATCCGGGCAGCCTGCACCGACGGCACGAGCCCGTGTTCGGCAATCGCCACAAGACAGGCGTCCATCATGTCGCGCTGCGCTTGCGTGGGCTTTTCACCCAGAACCAGCAGCCAGAAATAATCGGTGAAATTGATCTTGCCGATAAGGTCGTCGCAAAGGTCGTACCCCCGGACCGTCACACTCTCCGCATCCGACGTGGCGATCGCGGTGAAGGCCTGGTTTTGTTTTCCAATGCGCATGGGCATCCGCTCCTTTTTCGCATACCGAAAAAATTTTCACTTGTCGAAAAATATGAGCGGCTCTAGGTTCGGGTCAAGTCATTATGTCGCAGGTGGGTCAGCGCCCGCCACCCGGGGAGGACGAAATATGCGCGATATCAACGAGTTCACGATCACGGACGCGGTCAAAAAAACCTTCAGAACAGAAGAAGGCAGCCGGTTCGAACAACTTCTGCACAGCTTTATCGAGCACGTGCACGACTACACACGCGAAAATCAGGTCACCCATGAGGAGTGGATGGAAGTCCTCATGTTTCTGTACGATTGCGGGCAGATTTCCACGCCGGAACGGCATGAATTCATTCTGTTGTCCGACGTCATCGGGTGGTCGGCCCTCGTCGACATGATCAACACGCGCGGCGGCGCCACCGAAGGTTCGAACCTCGGGCCGTTCTACCTCGACAATGCGCCGCGCAAATCCCTGGGTGCCGATCTTTCCGACGGGCGCGACGGGGTCTGCGTTCTGGTGCACGGCAAGATCACCGATTCGCTGCACAACCCCCTGCCCGGCGCCATCGTCGACACCTGGCAGGCGGATGCCGCAGGCACCTACCCCATCCAGGAACAGGATCAGGGGCAAGACAAGATGGACCTGCGCGGGGTGTTCGAGGCCGATGAAAACGGCAGATACTACTACACCACGGTCCTGCCGAAACCCTACACGGTGCCTTATGACGGCCCTGTCGGGCGGCTGTTGCGCGCGGGCGACCGCCACGCGTGGCGGCCCGCGCATCTGCATTACATCGTGCGCGCACCCGGCATGAGCTCGATCACGACCGAAGTGTTCTTCGAGAACATGGAATATCTCGACAACGACGCCGTCTTCGGCGTGCGCAGATCGCTGATCGCCAAGATGAAGCCCGCCAAGAACATCGACGATCTGGGCTACACTCTGACGAAGAAACCCGATGCGGTTTGCGAATTCGACTTCGTTCTGGCCCCGGAAGGCTGATGCGGGTGAGCGCGGCGGAAGAGAAACCGGTCGAGTTCGTCGAGGCGCTGGCCAAGGGCATTGCGATCCTCGAAGCATTCGACGCGACCCATCCGGAAATGACGCTTTCCGAGGTCGCGCGCCGCGTGAACCTGTCGCCCGCTGCCGCGCGGCGGTCTTTGATGACGCTGGAGACGCTGGGCTATGTGGGACGGCGTGACAAACGCTTTCACCTCCGCCCGAAACTGATGGCGCTGGGATCGGCGTTCTACGTGACGGCCCGGATCGACGAAATCCTGCGCGAGGATCTGCGCGGAATCGTGGACCGGTTCGGCGACGCCTCTTCTGTCGGCACGCTGGATGGCGATGACGTGATCTATGTCGCCCATGTGTCGGTCCAGCGCGCCCGGCGCGCGACCGCGGTCGCGGGCGCGCGATACCCGGCCTATGCCACGTCCATGGGGCGGGTGCTGCTGGCGGGCCTCGCCGACGACGCGCTCGACCGCTACCTCGCGCAGGTGGAGATGGTGAAACTCACCTCGAAGACCTGCACCAACCCCAAAGCGCTGCGCGCCGAGCTTATGGTTGCGCGGCGTGAAGGCTATGCCACCACGGTCGATCAGCTCGATTACGGCATCACCGCGCTGGCCGTGCCGATCCGCGATGCGAACGGGCAGACCGTCGCCGCGCTCAACACATCCGGCTACACCGGGCTTGTGACGCCCGACCAGCTTGTCGCCGAACGGCTGCCCACCCTGCGCGAGGCCGCGTCGCATATCGGCCACCAACTTACCCGCTACCCGATGCTGCGCGCAGCGCTGGCGGGATAACCGATCTTTCAGGGAGGAGACCCAAACCATGTGCAGACTTTGCAGTCCAACGACGCCGCGCGCGCTTTGCCCTGGCAAAGCCCCGCTCTTTTCGGCGGCGACAGAAACCAGCTCGGGTGCAGCCGCGGCGCAGGCAGCGCGCACCAACATCACCGCCGCCCCCCTGCCCAAGCTCTCGGGCGAACCCGGCACACGGCTGTTGATCAAGGGCGGCGTCGTGATGTCGGTGGATGACGCGGTCGGCAATTTCGCCAAGGGCGACGTGCTGATCGAGGGCAGCAAGATCGTCGAGGTCGCCGCGCATATCGAGGCCTCAGACGCGCACGTGATCGACGCCGCGGGCAAGATCGTGATGCCCGGCTTCATCGACACCCATCACCACCAGTTCGAGACAGGGCTGCGGTCGTCGCTCTCGGATGCCATCGTGGTCAACGACGGCAAACCCGAAAACGCCCGCAACTACTACGAGGCGATGCTTCTGGGCTTTTCCCAGCACTACCGCCCCGAAGATGTCTATATCAACGAGCTTTACGGCGGCCTTGCCCAGCTTGACGCGGGCGTGACGACGGTGATGGACGTGAGCCAGATTCATCACTCCGCCCAGCATTCCGACGCCGCCATCGAAGGTCTGCGCGACGCCGGACGGCGCGGCGTCTTTGGCTATTTCGAAGGCTGGTGGGACGGCAAGGAACATCCCGGCGGCGCGCGCCGCATCCGCGAGCAGTATTTCAGCTCGGACGACCAGCTTTTGAGCATGGTCATGGGGGGCGAAATCTATATCGAAGGGTACGAGGATATGTGGCAGATCGGCCGCGATCTCGACCTGCAGATTGCTTTGCACGTGGTCACGACGTTCGGTATGACGCCCACCTTCGACGAGCTGGCCAAAAAGGGCGTTTTCGGCCCCGATAACATCTTTATCCACATGACCGGCATGACGGATGACGCGTGGAAAGCCGCGGCCGATGCCGGCGCGCATGTGTCTTTGTCGGTGCCCATCGAGATGCACATGCGCCACGGCCAGCCGCCGATTCAAAAGGCGCTGGGTCTGGGCATGACCGTGTCGCTGTCGTCCGATGTCGAATGCACCATGTCGGCGGATTTCTTCACCCAGATGCGCGGCATGATCACGCTGCAGCGGATGCACGCCAACGAACTGGCATTGTCGGGGCAGGATCACCCCGGCCTGATGCGCTGCGCCGATGCGATCCGCCACGCCACCATCGAAGGCGCCAAGGGCCTGCGGCTGGACGGCAAGACAGGCTCTCTCACGCCCGGCAAAGAGGCCGACATCATCCTGCTGGATGCCGAGGCGATCAACGTGGCGCCTCTGAACAACGCCCCGGGCGCAGTGGTGACACTGATGGACCGCACCAATGTCGACACCGTCATGGTGGCCGGCAAAATCCGCAAATGGCAGGGCCAGCTTTTGGGTCATGACATCGACAAGCTGCGGTCCGAGCTCGAGCAAAGCCGCGACTACATCTTTGAAAAGGCGGGCGTGCAGCACGACCTTTTCGCCTGAGCGCCTTGGCGGGCAGTTCCCCTGCCCGCCCTCACATCCTTCCGGAGCGACGCCATGCTTTTTCCCACCACTCTCGTCGGCAGCTATTGCCAGCCCGACTGGCTTATCGACCGCGACAAGCTCAAGGGCCAGTTTCCGCCCCGCACCCGCGCCGCCGAGTTGTGGCGCATTCCCGAACCGTTTCTTTCGCAGGCACAGGACGACGCCACGCTGGTCGCCATCCGCGAACAGGAAGAAGCGGGGCTCGACATCATCACCGATGGCGAAATCCGGCGCGAAAGCTATTCCAACCGCTTCGCCACGGCGTTGGACGGGCTGGATCTGGACAATTATGGAACCGTAATCACCCGCTCGGGCAGCCCGGTGCCGGTGCCGCGTATCGTGGGTCCGATCCGGCGCGCGCGCCCCGTCGAAGTGGACGATCTGAAATTCCTGCGCGCCCACACCAAACGCAAGATCAAGATCACCCTGCCCGGCCCCTTCACCATGAGCCTGCAGGCGCAGAACGACCATTACGGCTCTGCCGCCGAGGCGGCGATGGACTATGCCCAAGCAGTAAAGGAAGAGGTGGCCGATCTTTTCGCGGCGGGTGCGGACATCGTTCAGCTTGACGAGCCGTGGTTGCAAGCCAAGCCCGACATCGCGTCCGACTACGGCGTGGCGGCGATCAACACGGCCCTTGAGGGCGCGGCCGGCACGACTGCCGTGCATATCTGCTTCGGTTATGCCGCGATGACCAAGAGCCGGCCCGAGGGCTATTCCTTCCTGCCGCAGATGAAGGATTGCGTCTGCGATCAGATCAGCATCGAGACGGCGCAGGCCAATCTCGACACCTCGGTGCTGGAAGAGCTGCGCGGCAAGACGATCATGGTCGGCGTTCTGGACCTGTCCGACATGAGCGTCGAAACGCCCGAGATCATCGCCGACCGCATCCGCCGCGCGTTGCCGTATGTGGATGCGGAAAAGATCGTGGTGGCGCCGGATTGCGGTCTGAAATACCTGCCGCGCGACGTCGCCTTCGGCAAGATGAAGGCGATGGCCGACGGCGCCGCAATCGTGCGCGCAGAGCTTGGCTGACCGGGGCATGCGGCACGCGCGGCCTTGAGAGTCTCCCGGCTTGATCGGCCGCGTTTGGCGGTGAATGGGTCAACCTTTGTTGGGGAGATAAGGAGCCCCTCGGTTCGGGTTGACACCTTCAGCGGGTCGCCTGCGCTGCAAGCATTCGGCACGCGTTATCGTGCCGGCATCGTAATTCGCAGAGAATGGGCCGGACTTTTCTGGAGCCGTTCAATACCAGGCAGCACCACGGCAAGGTGTCTCCTGTTGTCAACGGCGCGCCGGTGTCGGCCACCCCGGTTCCGCAGGCCAGCCCGGCGGTTTCCTGGATTGCGACGCAGCGCACCGTGTGGCGATCCAAATGGTGCTGCACCTCGAACGTCAGCAGGCGCGGCTCTGACCAGAGCACCCGCAGCGCGGTGTTGATCGGCGGCAGCACGCCGCCGTCAAAGCGCACATCGACGACCGAGCCCGAGATTTGCGAGACGATCCCGCGTGGTCGCTCGGTACCGGCTGGATATTCGGAGAGGTACGCCATCGGATCAATGCGCCATCAGAACCGGCAGGCGGGCGTTGCGGAGCACGTAACGCGTCACCCCGCCGAACAGGGCCTCGCTATAGCGTGCGCGTCCGTAGCCGCCCATCACGATCAGATCGGCCCCCGCCGCCCCTGCGGCATCCAGCAGCGCGCCCCCGACGCTGCCGAACCCCCTTGGCCGGGTGCCGGACCGCACGGCGACGCCATGCCAGCCCAGATGCCGGGCCGCCTCGGACATGTCGGGCAGGTCCCCGGCCTGTTCCTCGATGTGCAGGACGGTCGCTTGTGCGCCCGCCCCGGTCATGTCGAGCAGCGCCGAGATCGCCCGCACGCAGCCGCTTGTCGCGTCCCAGGCGATGAGCGGGCGCGTGAACGGCGCGCGCGCCCGCGCCGCTCCACCGGGGATGAAAAGCGCGGGCCGCCCCGAGCGCAGCATGGTCACCTCGAGCAGGTTTTCGAAAAGCGCGCTGTAGCGCGCGGGCGACGCGGTGAAGAGCGACAGATCCCCGCCGCGCGCCGCCGCCGGGATCACCGCGGCGGCCTCGCCGGTCAGCGTGCGCCAGCCCGCAGTGGCCACGGGCGCGCCATTGGGGCTGCCGGCCTTGGGCAAACCGGCCTTGCGGCACATCGCGCCAAAGCGGCGGCGGGCGCGTTCGGCCTCGGCCCTGCCGCGCGCATCGAGACGGTCGCGCATCTGGTGGCTTTCGGCGCTCTGGCTCGTCGTCTCGAGGCCGAAATATTCGAACGCCTCTTCGGGGTCGGGGCGGACGAAGACCGCCTCGATATGCGCCTCGAGCGCCTGCGCGAGCGCAAGCCCGCCGCGCCACGCCTCGCGGTCGTCGGCGGCGCCCTCCACAGGCATCATGATCGCCCGGATCGCCAATCTCTCAGCACCTCCCCGGCAGCTTGGTCAAAGGCGCGGCCGATCACTTCGGGCCGCACCGTGCAATTATTTGTCAGGGTAGGAGCGCCGGGGACGCGCAGCTTGATCTTGGTCAAGCCGTCCGCCGGTCACCGGCAGGAGCGTCATGTCAGGACAGCAGGCCGTAGCAAAAGAAAAGTCCGGGCAGCAAGGCTGCCCGGACCGGTCTTGGAAAGAAAGACGCCTTACGCGACCAGGTCGAACCGGTCGGCGTTCATGACCTTGGTCCAGGCCGCCACGAAGTCGCGGGCGAATTTCGCACCGTTGTCGTCCTGGGCATAGACCTCTGCATAGGCGCGCAGGATCGAGTTCGAGCCGAACACCAGGTCCGCGCTGGTCGCGGTCCACTTGACCGCACCGCTCTTGCGGTCGCGGATCTCGTAGGTGCCGTCCTCGGCGGGAACCCAGCTGTTGGCCATGTCGGTCAGATTGACGAAGAAGTCGTTCGTCAGCTGGCCTTCGCGGTCGGTGAACACGCCGTGCTTGGCGCCGCCGTGGTTGGCGCCCAAAACGCGCATCCCGCCGACCAGAACCGTCATCTCGGCCGCCGTCAGCCCCAGCAGCTGCGCCTTGTCGAGCATCAGTTCTTCGGGTGCGACGGCGTACTTTTCCTTCTGCCAGTTGCGGAACCCGCAGGCCAGCGGCTCGAGAACCGAGAAGCTGTCGGCGTCGGTCTGCTCGTCCGTGGCGTCGCCACGGCCGGGCGCGAAGGGCACCGCGACGTCATGACCTGCGGCCTTGATCGCCTGCTCCAGCCCGACGTTCCCGGCCAGCACGATCACGTCGGCCACCGACGCGCCGGTTTCCGCCGCGATGGGCTCGAGGATGCCCAGAACCTTGGCCAGACGCTCGGGCTCGTTGCCCTCCCAGTCCTTTTGCGGGGCCAGACGGATGCGCGCGCCATTGGCGCCGCCGCGCTTGTCCGAGCCGCGGAAAGTGCGGGCGCTGTCCCAGGCGGTGGCGATCATCTCGGCAGCCGAAAGGCCGCTGGCGGCGATCTTGGCCTTGACCGCATCGACATCGTAAGAGGTCGACCCCGCCGGGATCGGATCCTGCCAGATCAGGTCTTCGGCCGGCACGTCGGGACCGTAGTAATTGTCCTTCGGGCCCATGTCGCGGTGGGTCAGCTTGAACCAGGCACGGGCGAAGGTGTCGGCGAAATACTCGGGATCGGCGCGGAACTTCTGGCAGATCTCGTTGTAGATCGGGTCGGCCTTCATCGCCATGTCGGCATCGGTCATCATCGGCATGCGGCGCACGGAGGGGTCGGTCGGGTCGACCGGCATCTCGTCCTCGGGCATGTCGACGGGCTTCCACTGGTTGGCACCGGCGGGCGACTTGGTCAGCTCCCACTCATAGCCGAAAAGATAGTCGAAATAGCCCATGTCCCACTGTGTCGGATGCTTCGTCCAGGCGCCCTCGATACCGGAGGTGAAGGCGTTGGTCGCCTTGCCCTCGAGCCCCGGGTTGTCCCAGCCGAAGCCCTGCATATGCACCGGGCAGCCCTCGGGCTCGGCACCGATGGCATCCACTGCGCCGCCGCCATGCGCCTTGCCGACGGTATGGCCGCCGCAGGTCAGCGCCGCGGTTTCCTCGTCGTTCATCGCCATGCGCGAGAACGTCTCGCGCACGTGCTGCGCCGTGCGCGCCGGATCGGGATTTCCGTTCACGCCTTCGGGGTTCACATAGATCAGGCCCATGTGGACGGCGGCCAGCGGATTGTAGAGCGTCGAAGTGTCGTCAAGATCGCCGTAGCGGTTCTCGGACGGGGCCAGCCATTCGTTCTCGGCGCCCCAGTTCACGTCCTGCTCGGGACCCCAGATGTCTTCGCGGCCAAAGCCGAAGCCAAAGGTCTTCAGACCCATCGATTCATAGGCCATGTTCCCGGCCAGAATGATCAGGTCGGCCCAGGAGAGCGCATTGCCGTACTTCTTCTTGACCGGCCACAGCAAACGCCGCGCCTTGTCGAGGCTGGCGTTGTCGGGCCAGGAGTTCAGCGGAGCAAAGCGGATGTTGCCCGAGCCTGCGCCGCCGCGGCCGTCGCCCATGCGGTAGGAGCCTGCCGAGTGCCAGGCGAGACGGATCATCAGGCCGCCGTAATGGCCCCAGTCCGCGGGCCACCAGTCCTGGCTGTCGGTCATCAGCGCCTTGACGTCGGCCTTGACGGCCTCGAAGTCGAGCGCCTTGACGGCCTCGCGGTGGTTGTAATCCGGGTCCATCGGATTGGTGCGCGCGCCGTGCTGGTGCAGGATGTCCAGGTTCAGGCTGCGCGGCCACCATTTGGTGACGCTGTTGCCGTGCTCGGTGTTGCCGCCGTGCATGACGGGGCAGCCGCCGGCCGGATCTATGTTGTTGCCGTCCATGGTCGTTTCGCTCCCTTTTCGTGAATTCGGTCGGGCCCGCAGCCCGATGTAGAATCGTTCTAACATCGGCGGGTGATTGATTCCAATTGGATATCCAAAACGTTGTGATAAGTTTGGCTTATGATTGGCCTTACCCTAAAACAGCTCCGGTATTTCGAGGCGCTCGCCCGCCACCAGCACTTTGGCCGCGCCGCCGAGGCCTGTTCGATCTCGCAGCCCGCGCTGTCGTTGCAGATCAAAGAGCTGGAAGCGATGTTCGGCACACCCCTGGTCGAACGGAACGCGCGCCAGGTCAGGCTGACCTCGGTCGGCGAGGGGCTGCTGTCGAAGGCCCGCCAGATCCTACTGGCGGTGGAAGAGTTGGACGACCTGGTGCGCGCCTCGCGCGGGCCGTTGGCCGGGCGGCTGCGGCTGGGGATCATCCCGACTGTCGCGCCCTATTTCCTGCCCACCATCATCACCGCCCTGACCCGCCGCTTTCCCGCGCTGGATCTGAAACTGCGCGAGGCGGTGACCCAGTCGCTGATCGGCGATCTCTTGGACGGGCGGCTTGATCTGGCGGTAGTGGCGCTGCCCATCTCGGAACCGGCCCTGACCGAATTCGCGCTCTTTCAAGAGGATTTCGTCCTTGTTCGCCCGGCCGAGGACGCGGGCAAACCGGTCCCCAGCGCCCGGACCTTGCAGACCATGCGGCTTTTGCTGCTGGAAGAGGGGCATTGCTTTCGCGATCAGGCCCTGTCGTTCTGCCAGTTCGGCGAGGCGCAGCCGCGCGACCTGATGGAGGGCAGTTCGCTGTCGACGCTGGTGCAGATGGTCGGCGCGGGCATGGGGGTAACCCTGATCCCCGATATGGCGGTCGGTCTGGAAACCCGGTCGGCCAATGTGTCGGTCAGCCGCTTCCCCCTGCCCCGCCCGTCGCGCACCATTGGCATGGTCTGGCGCAAGTCCAACCCGCTGTCGGACCAGTTGATGCAGATCGGCGCAATCGTCCGCGCCATCGGGTATCAAAGAGACAAAGCGCAGGACAGCTATTCAGACGAGCGCCCTGTCCTGCCGGTCTGAGCCCGGACAGCGAGACCTCACGCACGACACATGCGGCGGCGGGCGCGATCAGACCTCCAGCCTGCGCCCGTTCGATGCGTCGAAGAGGTGGATGTTGTCCTGATCGATCGCAAACCGCATCGGTGTGTGCCGATCCTCGATCGGGTGCACGCCCGGCAGGCTGACCGTGATGGGATCGCCGCCTGCCGACAATTGACCATGAAGCAGTGTGTTTGCGCCAAGCGGCTCGGACATATGGATGACAGCGTCGATCGGGCCGTCCTGGGCAACATGCAGATGCTCTGGCCGAAGCCCCAGCTTGACCGGCCCGTCCGGCCCGTTCGACGCGCCGACGGTGGCCTCGCCAAGCTTGATGGCGCCGCCGTCGAGCCGCGCGTCGAAGACGTTCATGGCCGGGCTTCCGATGAACTGCGCGGCGAACAGGGTGTGCGGGGTCTCATAGACCTCGAGCGGCGTTCCGATCTGCTCGGCCACGCCGCCGTTCATGACGATCATCCGGTCCGCCATGGTCATCGCCTCGACCTGGTCGTGGGTGACATAAAGCGACGTGATCCCCAGCTTTTCCTGCAGCTCGCGGATCTCGAGCCGCATCTGCACCCGCAGCTTGGCGTCGAGGTTCGAGAGCGGCTCGTCGAACAGAAAGACAGCGGGTTCGCGGACGATGGCCCGACCCATGGCGACGCGCTGGCGCTGCCCGCCCGAAAGCTGCCGCGGCTTGCGGTCGAGCAGCGGTTCGAGCTGCAAAAGCCGGGCGGCGTCTTCGACCTTGCGGTTGATCTCGTCCTTGGGCAGGCCCGCGATCTTCAGCCCGTATCCCATGTTCTGACGCACCGACATATGCGGGTAAAGCGCGTAGTTCTGGAACACCATGGCGATGTCGCGGTCCATCGGCTCTTTGTCGTTCGCGCGTTCCCCGCCGATGGCGATCTCGCCCGCAGTGACGGTCTCGAGCCCTGCCACCATCCGCAGCAGCGTGGATTTCCCGCAGCCCGACGGCCCCACGATCACGATGAATTCGCCATCGGCGATCTCGACATCGATCCCGTGGATGACGTCCGTGGCGCCAAAGCTTTTCTTGATGTCTTTCAGCGTTACAGTTGCCATTTCTTATTTCTCGCTATCGACAAGGCCGCGGACAAAGAGTTTCTGCATCGAAACGACGACTAGAACCGGCGGGACCATGGCAAGGATCGACGTCGCCATGATCGTGGGCCAATGCGCAAAGTCGTCACCGGAGGGGAACATCTGCTTGATGCCCATCACGATGGTATTCATCTCGGGATCCGTGGTGATCAGCAGCGGCCAGAGGTACTGATTCCAGCCGTAGATGAACAGGATGACGAAAAGAGCCGCGATATTTGTGCGGCTCATCGGCACGACGATGTCGATGAAGAACCGCATCGGGCGCGCCCCGTCGACCCGTGCGGCCTCGGCCAGCTCGTCGGGGATGGTCAGAAAGAACTGACGGAACAGAAAGGTCGCCGTCGCCGAGGCGATAAGAGGCAGGATCAGGCCGGAATAGCTGTTGAGCATCCCGAACCCGGCCACCACCTCGAACGTCGGCACGATCCGCACCTCGACCGGCAGCATCAGCGTCAGGAAGATCATCCAGAAAAACGTCGTCCGCCCGGGGAACTTGAAATAGACGATGGCGAAGGCCGACAAGAGCGAGATGGCGATCTTTCCCACCGCGATCCCGATCGCCATGATCAGGCTGTTGATCAGCATGGTGCCGACCGGAACGTTGACGCCCGAGAACAGCGCGTTCTTGTAGTTCACAAAGAACTGGTCGCCCGGCAGAACCGGCATGGGCGGCGAGATGATGTCCGCCTGCGTGACCGTCGAGGCCACGAAGGCCAGCCAGATCGGGAAGAAGATCACCAGAACGCCGAGGATCATGAAGACATGCGTCAGCCAGAGCCCGGCGCCCCGCTTTTCGACCATTCCGTGGTGCTGGGCGGCCATCAGTAATGCACCTTCTTTTCCACGTATTTGAACTGGACCACCGTCAAGAGGCCGACGACGATCAAAAGGATCACCGACTGGGCCGAGGACGAGCCCAGATCCTGCCCGACAAACCCGTCCGAAAAGACCTTGTAGACCAGGATCGTCGTCGATTGCTGCGGGCCGCCCGCGGTGATCGTGTGGATCACGCCGAAGGTTTCGAAAAAGGCATAGACCACGTTCACGACCAGCAGGAAGAATGCCGTGGGCGACAGAAGCGGCAGAACGATGGTGAAGAAGCGGCGCCAGAAATGCGCGCCGTCGATGGCGGCGGCCTCGATGACGGATCGGGGAACGGACTGGAGCGCGGCGAAGAAGAACAGAAAGTTATAGCTTATCCGGCCCCAGGCCGACGCGACCACGACAAGCCCCATGGCCTCGCCGCCATTCAGGACGTGGTTCCAGTCATAGCCCATCTGCCCCAGATACCACGAGATGACACCGACCCGCGTGTTGAACATGAAGAGCCACAGAACGCCCGCCACGGCAGGCGCCACGGCATAGGGCCAGATCAGCATGGTGCGATAGACGCCCGATCCCTTGATCAGCCGGTCCGCGATCACCGCCAGGAACAAGGCCGGGATCATCGAGCAGAGCGTCACCAGGATCGAGAAGACCGCCGTCGTGACAAAGGATGCGCGGTAGAATTTGTCGCTGAGAAGGAATTCGAAATTCCCTAGCCCCACGAACTGCGCCGACAGCCCGAACGGGTCGGGTATGAACAGCGACTGCCAGACGGCCTGCCCGGCCGGATAGAAGAAGAAGACGGCAGAGATGATGACCTGGGGGGCGATCAGCAGAAGGGGCAGCATCCAGCCGCGAAAAGTGACGCGCTTTTCCATAATCCAACCTGAGCCAGCAAGGATGCGGGCCCGTCAATCGGGCCCGCACCGATATCAGAGTTAACGGTTGGCGGATTCGAACCGGCGGAGCAGCGCGTCGCCGCGCTCCTTCGCGCTGTCCATGGCCTCTTGCGCGGTCTTGTCGCCGGCCCAGATCGCCTCGAGCTCTTCGTCGATGATCCCGCGGATCTGGTCGAAGGAGCCAAGCCGCAGACCCTTGGAATTCGCGGTCGGCTGGTTGGTGGTCATCTGGATCACAGCCACATCCGTGCCGGGGTTCTCGTCATAGAACCCGGACGCGCGGGTGGCCTCGCCAGCCGCGACCGTGATCGGCAGATAGCCGGTGTCCTGGTGCCACTTGGCCTGCACGTCGGACGAGGACAGGAAGCTCAGGAACTCGCCCACACCCTTGTATTCCTCGGCCTCATGCCCCGCCATGACCCACAGCGACGCGCCGCCGATGATCGTGTTCTGGGGCGAATCCATCAGGGCCTCCCAATAAGGCAGCGGACGGACTTCGAAGTCGAACTGCGCCTCGGCCTTGATGCCGGCATAGCCCGCCGAGCTTTCGGTGAAGAGCGCGCATTCGCCCGAGCGGAAGTTGGCCCCGCCTTCGTTGCGGCGTCCGGTGTAGATGAACTTGCCGTCCTTGGCCCATTCGCCCATCGCCGTCAGATGCGCAACCTGCGCCGGACCGTTCAGCATAAGCTCGGTGTCGAGACCCGCAAAGCCATTGTCCTTCGAGGCGAAGGGCACGTTGTGATACGCCGAGAAGTTCTCAAGGTGAATCCAGCTCTGCCACGCGGTCACCAACGGGCAATCCTCGCCGCCGGCCTTGAGCGCATCCAGCGTCTCGCCGACCCTTTCCCAGGTGGAAAGATCGGTATCCGGGTCCACCCCGGCGGCTTCGAACGCGTCGCGATTGACCCAGAGCACAGGCGTGGACGAGTTGAACGGCAGGGACAGCATGTCGCCGTCGGTGGTCGTGTAATAGCCCTTGACCGCGCCAATATAGGCGTCGGGATCAAAGGTCGCGCCGCTTTCGGCCATCACCTCATAGACGGGGCGGATCGCGCCTGCGGCGGACATCATCGTCGCCGTGCCGACCTCGAACACCATCAGGATATGCGGCTGCTCCTGCGCGCGGAACGCAGCGATCCCGGCGTTCAGCGTCTCGGAATAGTTGCCCTTGTGGCTCTGGACGACGACGTAATCGTCCTGGCTTGCGTTGAACTCTTCGACCTGGGCGGCGACGAGTTCGCCAAGACGCCCCGTGAAGGCGTGCCAGAACTGGATTTCCGTCTGCGCCATCGCGGCAATCGGCGACAACGCGGTGGTCACGGCGGCGACGCCGAGTACATGCTTGATCATTTTTCCTCCCATGCATCTTTTTCGATGCTTCTATCTTTCAGCGGCACACACACTTTCGGCGGCCGGCGAACAGTGGCGCAATGCTTGCACCGGACGACATCCATTTCAAGTGGCCGCGACCACGGTCTCGTGAAACTTCGGTGACAAAGACCGAAGGTGCCTGTCAGGCGTCGTAGCGACCGCTCTTGATTGCTCTTCACCAAGACCTTGTCGAGGTGGGTCGACGTCATCCCTTCGATCCCGCGCTACCGAGTTCCGCGGCAAACACCGGACCAGACGGAACCGCACCCCATCCAAGGCATTGAACGCAAGTTAAAAACAACTTCTTCAATGGGGAACGCTGCCCCGCGCGGCATCTGGCCCGCCGCAACAGAGGCACAACTTGTAACTGGTTTGTCAGAGAACGCCCAAACAGCAAATATTCTTTCATGGCCTTGAACGGTTCGAAACAGGGTCGGCCGTTTCGTAATTGGCCGCCCCCTCGACTCTGGGCGAGGGTAGGTTTTCATGACACCCAAACGCCGAGACACCTCCCGAACCGGACAGCCCGCACAGTGATCTGATGCACCGCATCCCGCTTGGAAACGCTGCTATAATTGCTTGTCCCCATGTCGGCCTCCTTGCCTCAAACTAGGAGGCAAGGCGTCTACAAATCTAGGGGCACCTCACTTCTTCAAGGACGGCGACGCCGACGTGATCACCGATTTCGAGGGCGGGATCGACAGCTTGCGCATGTTGGGCGTCGAGAACGCCCCGGGATCGGGCCTGGCGGGCATGGTCGCGGCGCTCGACATCACCGATACGGCGGCGGGTGCTCTGATGGACTATCAAGGGCACACCGTGCTGATCGAGGGCGTGGCGGCGGCCGATCTGACGGTGGACGATTTCAGCTTCCTTTGATCGAAGGACGGCTGGTGGCGGACTTTCCACTATCGGCCAACATGCCCTCAACCGAGGCGTGACACTCAACCCGCAGACACCTTTGATCTGCCGCCGAGCTGTCCGAAAAACCCAGACCGCCTCAACTCTTCCAATAAAGGTCTCTAAGCTGCCGTTTGTAGAGCTTTCCCGTTGCGGACCTGGGCAGCGTCTCGAGGAAATCTATGCTGCGCGGACATTTGACCGGGGACAAGCGCTGGCGACAATAGTCGATCAAATCCGTTTTCAGCGTTTCGGACGGGTCCATGGACGGCACCAGTTGCACGATGGCTTTCACCTCTTCCCCGAAATCCTCGTTCGGCACGCCGATCACGGCCGTATCCAGAACCGCCGGATGCGTGAGCAGAACGTCCTCGGTTTCCTGCGGGTAGATGTTCACGCCGCCTGAAATGATGACAAAGGATTTGCGGTCGGTGAGATAGAGATACCCCTCGTCGTCCAGATGTCCGATGTCCCCAAGCGTGGTCCAGCCTTGGGCATTGGTGCAGGACGCGGTCTTGTCCGGGTCCTTGTGATAGGCGAATTGGTGCCCGTTTTCGAAATAGACTTCTCCGGTTTTCCCCACGGGTATTTCCGCGCCGCTGGGATCGCAGATATGCAGCGTCCCAAGCTTGGCGCGCCCGACCGAACCGGGATGGGTCAACCATTCGGCGCTGGTGATGGCCGTAAAGCCGTTGTTTTCGGTGCCGGCGTAATATTCGTGGATGATCTCGCCCCACCAATCGATCATCTTTTTCTTGATGTCCGGCGGACAGGGGGCCGCGGCATGTACGGCCATTTGCATGGAAGAGAGGTCGAAACTCAGACGGTCCCGTTCCGGCAGCTTCAGAAGTCTTACGAACATCGTGGGCACCCATTGGCTGTGGGTGATGCGGTGTCGTTCGATCAGGCGCAAGGCCTCGGCAGCGTCGAAGCGGGGCATGACATAGGCCGTGCCGCCCATCTTGATGGTCACCATCGAATGGCGCAGCGGCGCCGCATGATAGAGCGGCGCCGGGCATAGATAGCGGGTCTCGCTGTCATACCCGAACAGCCCCGACAGAAGGTCGATCAGCATTCCCGGAGCGCCAGGGCGCGTGTCGGGCAGCGGCCATTTGATCCCTTTGGGGCGCCCTGTCGTCCCCGAGGAATAAAGCATGTCCAACCCTTGCCTCTCGTCCGGTATCGCGGTCTGGGGCTGTTGGGCCAGCGCGTCCGACCAGCTGGGCAACCCGGCGGTTGCCGAACCGACCATGAGCATCTTGCAGGCGCTGCCCTGTGACAGCGATTGGGCCAGGGGCAGAAACCTGTCCGAAACGATCAAAAGCCGTGCGTCGCAGTCTTTGAGAATGAACGCGATTTCGCTCGCCGACAGATGCGTGCTGATGGTGGTGTAGTAGACCCCGGCCCGATCCGCCGCGAAACAGATCTCGAGGAATTCGCGCCGGTTTTCCATCAGGATCGCGATGTGGTCGCCCACACCGATACCGTTGGACCGCAAGAGATGCGCGCCCTGATTGGCCCGCGCTTCCAGCGTGCCAAAGCTGACCGTTTCACCGCTGTCGCACATCACGAAGGCCGGTTTTTCCGGCGGGTGAAACCTGGGCTGGTAGGGATGCGAGGACCGGGACACGAGGATCAGAACCCGATCAGCGTCTTGCCGAAATGCCCTCCGGTTCGAAAGTGCTCCAACGCCGGCTTGAGATCTTCAAAGGCAAAGGTTTCACCCAGAACCGGGCGGGTCTGGTGCAGCGCCATGGCGGCCAGCATCGCCTCAAACCCGTCCCGATGACCGACGGTGACCCCCTGCAAGCGCACCTGCCGTGCGACGATGGGGCCCAGAGATGCCTCGATGTTCAGGCCTGAAAGGACGCCGATCATCGACAATGTCCCGCCCGGGCGCACCGCGCGCAGCGACAGGGGCAGCGTCTTGGCCCCGCCCAGTTCGATGATGTTGTCGAACCCGCCGCGATCCGCAGTGAAGGGGCGGCTGGCGCGGGCCCAATCCTCTGTTTCGATGTAGTTGATGGTCTCGTCCGCGCCCAGGGCGCGCACCTTGTCCAGCTTGTCATCGCTGGACGAGATCACCGTGACATGCGCGCCGTGCATCTTGGCAAATGCCAGCGCAAAAAGCGCCACGCCCCCGGTGCCCTGCACAAGCAGGCGGTCCCCGGCCCGGGTCCGGCCATGCGTAACGACCGCGCTCCACGCGGTAAGCGCGGCGCAGGGCAAGGTGGCCGCCTCGGCATCGGTCAGGTATTCCGGCAGTTTGACGACACCCTGCTCGGACACGCAGAACAGATCCGCCATCACCCCATCCAGCGGACCGCCCAGGGCAGAGCTGAACCGTTCCGGCGTCGGTGCGCCACCGGTCCAGTTCTGGAAATAAGTCGGGCAAACCCGGTCCCCCACGGCCACACGGGTGACGCCCTCGCCGACCTCCACCACCTCGCCGACCCCGTCCGACACCGGGATCAGGGGCAAAGTGCCCGTCGCCCGGCCATAGCCGCGTTCCGGCACGATCAGGTCGCGGGAATTGAGTGCGGCCATGCGCATCCGGATCAGCGCCTCGCCGGGGCCGGGTTTCGGCTCGGGCCGGTGGGACAGCTTCAGATTGTCGATGCCCCAATCGCCTTCGATCTGGAAAACACGCATGGATTACCTCCTGGAGGGTGAGACGTCGGTACCTGTCAATCGCGCGACGCGATCACGCAGGATACCCGTGGCGCCGTCGGTGAACCCGGCGATATGGGCGGCTGCAAGGTGACGGGTGAAACAATATTCGGGCCGCAGGCCGGCTGCGCCCATGGCGTGCAGCATCTGCGGGATGTGGCGTTGTGCGGTTTCGGTGGCGGCGATCTTGGCCTTGGCCGCGGACAGTTGCGCATCCTGCCCGGTCGCGATCTGCGACACGGCGCGGCCCGTCAGGGCGCGCGAGGCAGCAAGGTCGGTTGCGGCCGCGCCCAAAGGCTGGCGCCACGCCGCGTGTTGGTCGAGCGGTTTGCCAAAGCTCTCGCGCTGCGCGCCATACGCTGCAGCTTGTGCAATAGCCTCCCCCAGCAAACCGTTACACATGGCGGCCACATAGCACCGCGCGGCATTGATTTCGGTCAGGATGGATTTGAACGCCCCGCCCGGCGGCAAGAGCAGACCCGCCGCCACCGCGTCTTCTAGAACAAACCCGCCTGTGCCCATCGACGTTTGCGCAAAGCCCGAGTCGATGGGGTAGCGGCGGACACCCGGTTGATTGAGATCGACAAGAAACCCCCCGATCCCGGTCGCGTCTCGGTCTGCTCCGCATTGTGCAAAGACCATGGCCAGCCCGGCGTGACGGCCGTTGATGATCCAGGTCTTTTCGCCACGGATGCGCCAGGTGCCGTCCGCCTCGGTCGCGCGGGTGGTGACGGCCGCGAAATCCGTGCCCACGCCCGGCTCTGTCAAGGCCGTGCAGGCGCTGATTTCACCCGACAGCAGCCTAGGAAGGTACATGTCGCGCACTGCATCGGATGCGGACAGGCAAAGGCGTAACCCGACGTTCTGCGTGTTGACCAAGGACATGGCGAACCCGAATTCGACCGCCGCCAGCGTCTCGCACGCCTCGGCGAGCGTGGCAAAGCCTTGCCCCTTTCCGCCAAAAGCCGTCGGCGTGGTGATGCCGGTCAATCCGATGGCCGCGGCGTCACGGATCAGGCCGGGATCGGGCGTTTGGCCCATTGACCATCCCGGCGCCGCGCGCGCCACGGGTCCCCGGGCAAAGGCATCGACCCGGTCCAGAAAGTCGTCGGCATCCGTCATGACCGCCGGTTCCGCACCCGCGCCCACAGATCCCCCGTGACCCCCACGATTCCGCGTGGCATGAAGATCGTCGCCAGAACCAGCACAAGCCCGTACAGGATCAGCCGAAAGCTGTCGGCAAAGCGCAGGTATTCCGGCAGGAAGACCACGAAGAAGGCTCCGATCACCGGCCCGGCGATGGTGCCGGATCCGCCGATTATGACGGCCAGGATTGCGTCCAGCGATTGCGCGACGCCAAAGATCTCGGGATTGATGAAGCTTTGGTAATGGGCATAGATCGCCCCGGCCAGGCCGGCATACATCGCCGAAGTCACAAAGGCGAAAAGCTTGTATTTCCAGGCGGGGATACCGACCGCGCCGACCAGATCCTCGTTCTGCCGAATGGCGATCAGGATTTGCCCGATGCGGCTTTTGACGATCAGCGCGGCAAGCCCGGTCATCAGCGCCGCGACGATCAGCACGAAGTAGTAATAGGTCTCGCGGTCGCGCCAGTTGAGCAAACCGTCCTTGCCGCCCGGTTTCGGAATGCCCGTGATCCCAGCCTCGCCCTGGGTCAGATCGTGCCAGTTCATCAGCACGATGAAAATCACCAGGTTGAAGGCCAGCGTGACGATGGCGAAGTAGTGCCCCTTGACCCGCAGGCTGGGATAGCCGGTCGCCACCGCGAACACGGCCGTGACCACGGGGGCCAGCAAGATGGTCAGCCAGACCGGCAGATCGTAGTGCAGGCCCATCAAGGCCGTGGAATAGGCGCCGATCCCCATGAAACCGGCCTGCACGATCGAGACATAGCCCGTGTAACCCTGAACCAGGTTCTGCCCCTGCGCCGCGATCACCCAGACCAGCGCGAGGATAGACAGGTGCAGGTAATACTTCACGGAAATCAGTTGCGGCAGCAGCACGAAGCCGACAAGCGCCGCCAGCCAGAGGATGTGTTTTCCAGTGAGCTGCATCATGCCTTCCCCATCAATCCCTGCGGGCGCACCAGCAGAACCAGGATCATGATCACAAAGGCGATCACGTCCTTGTAGGCAGAGGATACAAAGCCCGCCGCCAGCGCCTCTGTGATGCCCAGCACAAGTCCACCGATGACGGCACCGGGGATCGACCCCAGCCCGCCAAGCACCAGAACGGCAAAGCCCTTGACCACCAATCCTTCGCCGATGCCGGGCGCGATGGCGAAAAGCGCGCCGACCATCACGCCGGCACAGACGCCAAGCGCAGTCGAGATCGAGAACACCACCAACGGGATCGTGTTGACATTCACCCCCATCAAGATCGCCGCATCCCGGTTTTCCGCCACGGCGCGTATCGCCTGGCCGGTCTTGGTCTTCTCGACAAACATCGTCATGGCCAGGATCAGGATCGCCGCCCCGACGATCACATAAAGCCGCAGTTCCGGGATGGTGACGCCCCCGATATTGTAGACATGAGACAGGTTTGTCGGGATCACCACCTGCTCGTGGCCAAAGAACTCAAGGTTCAGGCCCTCGACCATCATCGTCAGGCCAAGCGCAACGATGAAGGCGTTGATATGGCTCGCGTTTCGGACCGGGCGATAGGCCAACAGTTCGATCAGAACACCCAGCAACAATCCCACGACAAGCGATATGAGAATAGCCGCCAAGAGTGGCAGCCCCCACATCACGACAAAGAAAAACGTCAGGTACCCGCCAAACATGGAGATCGAGCCATGGGCGAAATGCGCGATCCCAAGGATGCCGAACACCGTGGTCAGCCCCAGTGCAATCAGCACATAGACCCCGCCGATCGCCATCCCGTTGATGATTTGCTGAAAGATCTCGATCATGTCCGCCGTCCCGAAAGGGCGGCGCGGAACATTCCGCGCCGCAGGGGTTTCGTCAGTCGATTGTGCTCAGGAAAGCCGAATAGGCGGCGGCATCCGAGGGCAGATCCTGCACGAATACCCAATTGCCGTCCTGCCACTGGAAGGCCCCGTTCGAGGTATAGGCCTGACCGTTGACATCGAACATTTTTCCATCGACCGGAAGGTACTGCATGACCACCTCATCCGGAACGGCCAGTTCGCGCAGCGCGGCGGCGACAGCCTCGGCATCGTCGACCGTTCCCGCCGCCTCGATCGCATCCTTCAGGGCATAGGTCTGGTCATAGGCGTAGGGCGAGCTGGGCGACGGCGCGATGCCGAATTTCTCGGTGTAGTTCTTGTGATAGGCGATGCCGTTGTCGCTGGCCGAGAGCAACGTCAGCTCGGTCGGGCGCAGGTCCCAGACGCCTTCCATCTGTTCCGATGTCGCCACCCGCAGAAACTGCTCTTCGCTGCCGGAGGTGAACCCGTAGCGCGGCACATCGATGCCCAGCTCCACCGATTGGCGATAGATGAACGCTGCCGGTTCGACGTACCCCACCACAAGAATGGCGTCGGGATCTTGTTCGCGGATCTTTGTGAGCTGCGGGCTCATGTCGCGGTCCTTGAGGCCAAAGGCTTCGCGCGAGATGATTTCGCCGCCCGCGGCATTGAGCTCTTTCTCGAACGCGTCGACATAGCTGGCATAGAAGCCCACATCGAGGGCACCCAGAACCGCCACACGCTTATGGCCCTTGTCGGCGACAAAGGTTCCGGCCGCGGCCCCGGTGTAGTCCGCCGGCGGGCGCGTCCGCGTCAGGTTGGGAATTTCGCGTGTGGTGATCGAGCGTTCGGCGGCGTTGCCCACCAGCATCACCGCGTCCTCGTTTTCGATGAAGGACGCAACGGCGCCTGTGGCCCCCGAGCAGCAGAAGCCAAGGATGTATTTCACACCGTCACGATCCAAAAGCTTGCGCACCGAGTTCGAGGCCTCGGTCGGGTTGGCCTTGTCGTCGTAGGCGATGACGTTGAGCATATAAGTGTCGTCGCCGACCTTGATGCCGCCGGCTGCGTTGATCTCGTCGGCGGCCATTTGCACTGCGTTGGCCTGCGGCAGGCCATACACCGCCGCGCCGCCGGTGAGCGCGTCGCTTACGCCGATGTCCAGGGTAATTTCGGCGGCGGGCGCCGCTGTTCCGGCCAGCGCCAAGGCGGCCGTCAGTGTCCTCAGTTTCATGGTAGTTCCTCCCTTTTCGTTACGTGCCCGGGTCAGTGGCCCAGATAGGCCTTGACCACTTCTGGATGTGATTGAAGCTCTTCGCCCGTGCCGGTGAGGACGATCTCACCCGCCTCGAACAGATACGCCCGGTCGGCAAGGCGCAGCGCCATAAGCGAATTCTGTTCGACCAGCAGGATGGTCTTTCCCATCTTCTTGATCCGCTCGATGGTTTCGCCCACTTCCGCCACGATCTTGGGCGCAAGACCCAGTGACGGTTCGTCGAAAATGCACAGCTTTGGCCGCGCCATCAGGGCCCGCGCAATCGCCAGCATTTCCTGTTCCCCGCCCGAAAGCGTTCCAGCCGCCTGGTTTGCCCGTTCGCGCAGGATCGGGAACATGTTCATCATTTCTTCGAGGTCGCTGGCCTGTGCGCCGTCGCTGCGCGCATAGGCCCCCATGCGCATGTTCTGAACCGTGCTCATCTGGGGAAAGACCTGGCGGCCCTCGGGGCACATCGTGATGCCTGCGCGCACGATCGAGTGGCCGCTGCGGTTGGTGATGTCCTGATCTTCGAAGGTGATAGAGCCCGACTGCGCCGGAACCAGTCCGCAAATCGCCTTTAGCGTTGAAGATTTGCCCGCACCGTTCGCGCCGATAAGCGCGACACATTCGCCTTCGTTCACTTCAAGGCTGATCCCGTGGATCACCTCGATCGGGCCATAACTGACACGCAGGTCCGACACCGTGAGCATCACACTGCCTCCCCGAGATAGGCATCGATCACCGCCTGGTCGCTGCGGATTTCATCCGGTGTGCCTTCGGCGATCTTGGACCCGAAATTCAGCACCACGATGCGATCGCACACCTCCATGATGAGGGCCATGTGATGTTCGATCACCAGAACCGACACGCCGGTGTCACGGATCCCCCGGATGACATCGGCCAAAGCCTTGCGTTCGTGGCTGACCAACCCCGCCGCCGGTTCGTCCAAAAGGATGACCTTGGGGTTCGACGCCAATGCGGTTGCGATCATAAGAAAGCGTTGCTCGGCCGCGGTTATCGTCGCCACCTTTTCGTCACCGACCCCGGCCAGGCCCGTCAGGTCCAAAATGTCATCGATCCGCCGGTCGATGACCTCGTTCTCGCCGGGATGGCGCCCGATGCCGAAGACGGACGACAACGGATGCGATTTCAACGTGACATTGCAACCAAGCCTGACCTGATCGCGCACGCTGAATTCGGCAAAGGTGCTGGCGGTCTGAAAGGTGCGCGCCAACCCCATAGAGACCCGTTCGTATTCCGGCAGCGTCTGGATGTGACCGCCTGCCAGCAGGATTTCGCCCGAGGTGACCGGAAACACACCGGCCAGCGCATTGACCGTGGTGGATTTGCCGGATCCGTTCGGGCCGATCAGCCCCAGGATTTCACCGTGCCCGACGGAAAACGACAAGTCGCGCACGGCATGCACGCCGCCAAACGACTTACAGAGCTTCTCCAGCTGCAAAACGGCAGTGGTCACAATGTCCTCCCATCTGCTTTTCCAGCAGTTGCGACGAGCCTAGCCTGCAATTCGATGGTGGCGAAAATAGAATGATTAGCGCTTGCTATCTAAAATTTCGATGACCACACTCAGAGGAATTGTGAGTCCGGGTGCCATCAAATGCCAACTGAGATCAGGAATATCAAATCTGTTCAGGTGTTTAGCACCGTTGCGGATGTCTTGAACGTGACGCGCGCGGCGCAGCTTTTGAACACCAGCCAAAGTACGATCAGTTATCATATCCAAAAATTGGAGGCCGACCTGGACACCGTCCTGTTTCGCCGAAACGCTTCCGGGCTCGAGCTGACCGAGTCGGGCTCTATCCTGGCGGGGCATGTGATGCGCGGGCTCGAGGCGATCCGAACGGGCATCGATCAGGCGACCAGCCGGGCTGGAACCATCGAGATCGCCTTGCTGCCGATGTTTGCGAGCCGATGGCTGTCGCCGCGGCTTGGTGGCCTGCTCGAAGCCAATCCCGGCGTGCAGCTTGTGATCAAGAACCACAACAATAATTTCGCGCATATGCCCAACCCCGAGCGTTTTGCCGATATCGGCGTCCAATGGGGCCGCGGCAATTGGAGCAAGTTCGAGGTGACCAAGCTTTGGACTGAACGGCTCGTCGTCGTGTGCAGCCCCGAATATCTGAAGGCGCATCCGATCCGGAAACCATCGGACCTGGCCGAATGCACCCTGCTTCACGTGGATGACACCAGGATGTGGGAAGAGTGGTTTACCGACAATGATGTGCTGCTGCCCGCGACCCCGTCCCAGATGATGCTGGAAGACCGGCACTTTCAGCTCAGCTCGACCATCAACGGGCTGGGGGTGTCGCTTTTTGCGTCTTGGGCGGTGCGGCCGGAAATCGAAAGTGGCGCGCTGGTGAACCCGTTCGACACGACGTTCGCCACGTCTTTCGCCTATCATCTCATTGTACCGCTGAACGCAGACCTGTCGCCATCGGTCAGGAAATTTCAGGAAGAGCTGCTGGATGTCAGTGGGAACACGGCGACAAAATCCTAGATTTCGAGGCTTGGCGCGGTGCCTGCACCGATCACCGCATTCAGGCAAAAGGGATGCATGGAAAGTTCACCTGGAACTGTCGCGTTTCAGTGCCGCTCCAGGCGCACGTTTACGCGGCAGGATTGAAATTAGATACCATGCACGCCCATTGCTCCGGGCTTTTGCGGGGGCGATCGAATTTATCTGCGAGGTGGCCCAACGTCAGCCCACCACCTCGTTCGAACCTACTTCTCGAGCGACATGATGTAGGCCGTCACGTGAGCGACGCTCTCTGGGGTCAAGAAATCCCACATCGCCGGCATGGAAGTATGCACTGGGAACATTATTCGATTCCATATCTGGTCTTCGCCCCAGTAAACCGCGATGGCTGCAAAGCTCGGTGGGGATTGCTTGAACGCGCCGCTCTCGCCGATGTCATGGCAGCGAGAACAATATTGATCGGCCAGCAACTTGCCTGCCTCGGGATCGCCTTCTTGTTGTGCCCAAGCCAAGCCCCCGTAAAAGGCGGCCACAGTAAAGAGTGGAATCCATTTCATTGAACCGTCCTCCTCTGTCTGTACGCCTGTAACGCTATCTCGAACTTGCAATGAGGGCATTGATCTTGCTCAAGCCCACCTTGGCTGTCCTGGCCACGCCGCCGTTCGGGGTGGCCTTCGATATCGTGAAACGCCTTCGTCGGATGCGCGTTCTTTTCGACGGCGAACGCGCGCAAGGTCCGCGCTCTGGTCATGGCCCTCGTTCAGGCGCGGCGCTGCGCATTTGCCGGCGTTTCACCGGTTCGACGCTGAATGCCCGGCGCGGCACCACCGTGACGAGCCGGGCCCATGGCGATTCCGTCCATCCCGATGGAAGGATCAACCCGCCAGCCAATCTATTCCGCAGCCACCGCCTTCATCGCCGCCTGGGCGCAGTGGCAGGAGGCGCCGACCGGCAGGTCGGACCTGGCGGCCGACAGTTCCAGACGTTGGCGGATCAACTTGGCTTCCGCCGTGTCTCCGGCGCCGCGGCGGCGCAGACATTCGTCCAGACCTTTGAGGCTCCAGATATTGTCGGGATGAATGCAGGCGCGCGGCAGGTTTCCGGCAAGGCCCAGGTCTTCGCGGTAGGCCTGCTCGGCTTCCTCGACCCGTCCTTGCTCAAGCATCAGGGCGCCCAGCGCGTGGCGCACAGGCTGGATCCAGCCCCACGGTTCGTCGTAGGCCAGATTGTCCTCCAGCTCGATCGCCTTGCGCAGATGCGCAAAGGCCGTATCGAAGTTCCCTTTGCGGTATTCAAGCTCGCCGTCCAGCATCTGCTCGGCCACGGCAAGGAGGTCGATGCAGGGGTTGTTGTGCAGATAGCGGCTATCGGGCACCTTGGCGCGCGCCGCCATGAATTTGGCCCGTTCGGCTTCGGAGTTCGCCACATCCCCCAAAGCGGCATGCGCCACCGCCTTGGCATAATGCTGCGAGGCGGTCGTGTGGCAGTAAAGCTGCCGATCCTCGGGCAGCGGTTCGGAAATGATGTCACGCCACCTGCCGAAACGGATCTGAACGTGGGTCTTCATGGAAAGATAACTCTCGAGGAAATCCGCCATCGGCGGGCTCTCCAGCTTCAGTAGTTCCACGGGAATTTCACGGATCATCTCTTCGGCCGCGGCCATCGCCGGTTCGTACTGGCCGAGGAACATCGCGCCATAAATGGCAAAGTGATAATTGTGGACACGGTAGGCCGTGTAGAAATTCATCCGTCCCTGCCGCTCGGCGATCCTGAGATCGGCCTCGATTCCTTTCTGGTTCCAGTAGAGGGCGTCACGGTATTCGGCGCACTGGATGTCGATATGTGTGGGCATATGGATCAGGTGGCCGGCGTCGGGCACCAGTTCGCGCAGGCAATCGCCCGCCATCAACGCCTTTTCAGGTGTCGGCGACATTTCCATCAGGTGAACGTAGAGGTGCAGAATGCCGGGATGGGCGCGTCCCTCCGGAGTGTCCACGAACGTCTCCAGCACCCTCTGCGCCTCGACCGTTCCGGCCCCCTCGGCGACGGTGTTTTTCCAGATGTCCCACATTTTCCAAGGCGTCTGGTTCAGGATCGACTCGACATAAACGGTGGCAACCTCGATATCGTCCGGATGGGCGTCGTAGGCCTTTTTCATCGCGCCCGCGAAGTCGTCGTTCCAGGGGCCTTGCTCCTCGATCGGGTCGCGCTGCGGATAGCGGGCAGGCAAGGCCTCGATCAGCGCGCGTTCGGGTGGTGTGACCTTGTCGACCAAGGCAAGCGCCGCCTGCGTCGCATCAAAGGCCGTTGCCAGGGCATTCGACTTGGTGTCCGGGTCCATCATCCACCATTCGAAATTGTAGTTCGGGCCGACGGCATAGGCGACGCCCCAATGCGCCATCGCGCAGTCCGGATCATGCTCCAGCGCCCTCTTAAAGCACTCGATGGCCTGTTCGTGGTTGTAGGAATATGTCCACACAAGTCCGCGGTTGAACCACAGTTGCGCATGATCCGAATTGGTTGTGACCTTGCGCGAGTAAACGTCGACGTCAAAATAGTCCATTGAATAGTCCCCCTGAATAATTGCGACAGAATAGCAAAATGCGGCCGATTCTTGAACCTTTCTGGAAGGCCGGCACGTTGGCTGGGGATGTCAGCTTGCGAGCAGACCCTATGTCCTGCTCGTCATACGCGCGGTGAAGGCTGATCCATCGAAGGCCGCCGCAATCGCCTCTTGGGAAAACAGGCTTCGGAAAACGGACGGGATGAAAAGGCCGGTCACCGGGCGGGCGTCTCTGCCGTGCGCGGCACGCGTGCGCCCGCTTGAATGGTCTGCGGCGCAGCGTTGAGCTTGTCGATCGCGAAACCGGCCGCGGCCTTGTACTTGGCCATGAACTGGGCGCGTTCGTCCGCCGGGATCACGTCATCGATATTGTCGAACGTCCCGCCGCAGCGCTCATCCAGCAGGTTCAACAGCCCGAACGGCCCTGCCCCGCGATTGCGCAGCACCAGCTCCGACACGGGCCCGCACAGTTGCGCGTCATAGGCCGCAAGCGCCTGCGGGGTCAGGCCGTTTTCGACAAAGGCCGCCCCCAGAACGCGGGCATCGACGATGGCCTGACTGGCGCCGTTCGACCCGGTTGGATACATCGCATGCGCCGCATCCCCCATCAACGCAACGGCCCCATCGACCCAGGAGGGGACCGGATCCCGGTCGATCATCGGGTTTTCATAGGCGCAATCGGCCTGCCGCAGCATCGCCGGCACGTCGAGCCAGTCATAGCGGAAGGCATCGAAATGATGGATGAACTCGTCAATTTCGAGAGGCCGGAACCAGCCGTCCTGCTGCCACCCATCGACGTTGTCGACGGTGACTTCCGCGATCCAGTTGACGCGCGAATAGCCGTCCGCGTCCGGTTTCGAGATCGGATAGATCACCATCCGCTGCCGATGCGTACCAAGGCCGACAAACGAAGACATCGTGCGCAGCGGCTTGGCCCTTACCGTGCCGCGCCACATGACCGCACCGCCCCAATGGATCGGCGGCTGGTCGGGATACATCTGTGCCCGAATTGCGGAATGGATGCCGTCGGCGCCAATCAAAAGGCGTCCGCGCATCTCGTCCGTTGTGCCGTCGGCCCGCGCCACTTTCGCCACGACGCCGGACCCGTCCTGCGCATACCCTGTCACTTTCGCGCCAAGCTGCACCGCCTCGACCCCGGCCCGTTCGACAAGGGTGCGATAAAGCAGCATTTGCAGGGCGCCGCGATGCACCGCGTATTGCGGCCATTTGTACCCGGCTTTCAGGCCGCGCGGCTCGGCATAGACCTCGCGGCCATTGAGGCCCACAAGCGCCCATTCTTCGGCCGGTACACCCACCTGGTCGAGCGCGGCCGCGTCGATCCCCAGATCGAACATTTCGCGGACGGCGTTCGGCTGTATGTTGATGCCGACGCCAAGGGGGCGCATCTGCCGCGCGGATTCCAGCACGGTGACGGGCACACCAATCTGGTGCAACGTCAACGCAAGGGCGAGCCCGCCAATACCGGCCCCGGCAACTAGCACTCTGTCTTCGGTCATCTCATCCTCGTCTCCGTGCGGCGGTCGCGGGCCGGACTATTGCAGCAGGACCGGTATCTGCACCGGACCGCGGAACCCGAACCCCCGCCATAGGACCGCGTCCGTGTCGGGAATGGTCATGTCGGGGAACCGGTCGAACAATGTCGGCAGCATAATCTGCCCCACCGCCCGGCGCGCCACATGGGTGCCCTGGCAGAAATGCGGGCCATTGCCAAAGGACTGGTGGTGGCAATCGGCGCGGTAGACATCGAAAACCTCGCCGTTCTCGACCACCTCTTCATCGCGATTGGCGCTGGCCTGGATCGTCATCACGGTGTCGCCCTTTGGGATCAGGTGCCCGCGTATCTCGGTGTCTTCGGTGACCAGCCGGGACGATGCGGAAATCGGCGCGACCCAGCGCACGCCTTCCTCGAAGGCCTTCATCCAGTCGTCGTTTCTCTTGACCTCCGCCAGCTGGTCGGGGTTTGTCAGCAGGCCGTAAAGCGTGGTGTTCAGGGCATCGCGCGGTTCATTGATGCCGCCGCCGATCGCGATCTTGATATTGGCATATATCTGTTTTTCCGGGATCGGGTCATCCGCATTCAGCATGACCGAAAAGGCCGACGGGTTCGGCTCGGCCCGATGACGTGCCTGCAATCTGTCGAGAAGCGCGTGAATGCCCTCGTTGGCGCGATCCGCGCGCTCGAAGGGCGCATCCCGCCAGCCGAAATTGCCGGCCCCTTCGATCAGCGCCTGGGACCATTCCATCATGTCCTCGTCGCTGGCCTCTTCCATGCCAAGCAGAATCGCAAGCCCACGGGCGGCATAGGCGCCCGACAACAGCGCGAAGAGGTCGACAACCTCGCCGCGGGGCAGACGCGCGACGTAGTCTTCGGCAATCTGCCGGTAGCGCGGCATCCACTCGCCCGTGATCACCTTGGGCGCAAAGGCGGGCGCCATCGCCATGCGTTCGCGCTTGTGCGCCTCGCCGTCCTTGCGCATCAGCGTATGGGCCCAGAACGCCCGTTTCATTGGCGTGTTGGGGTCATCGGAACTGAAAAGCTCGGGGTTGTCCTTGACGTATTTCGTGTCCGCCGCCTTGGTCAGCAAGGTGCGCCCGGCCGCCGTGACCCGGCACACGGGGGCCTCGGCCCGAAGGCGGCGATAGATGGGGAACGGATCGAGATTGAGCTGATCCAGCGTAATCGCGTCGTCGATCGGGGCCAGAGGTGTCATGTGTGTCTCCCGGTTCGAAGATTAGATCGTTTCGCCCAAAATCCGCAACGCATTCTCCTTGAGAATCAGCGGGCGCACCTCGTCCTTGAAGGACGCTTTCTCGAAGTCCGCCAACCAGCGATCCGGCGTGATCGCGGGCCAGTCAGAACCGAACAGCATCTTCTTCTTGAGGATGGAATTGGCGTATTTGACAAAGACCTCGGGGAAATATTTCGGGCTCCAGCCGGACATGTCGAAGTAGACGTTGGGCTTGTGCTGGGCGACGGCCAGGCCCTCTTCGGTCCAGGGAAAGCTGGGGTGCGCCAGAACGATCGGCATGTCCGGGAAATCCACGGCGACATCATCCAGATGCATCGGGTTGGAATACTTCAGCCGCATACCCATTCCACCGCGCATGCCCGACCCGACACCGGTCTGGCCGGTGTGGAACAGGGTGATGACGCCCTCTTCGGCACAGGCCTCGAGCACGGTGTAGCAGGCCTCGCGGTCATTGGGGAAAAAGCCCTGCATCGTCGGGTGAAACTTGAACCCGCGCACGCCGAAGTCCCGCACGAGGCGCCGCACCTCCCGCGCGCCGGCCTTGCCCTTGTGCGGGTCGATAGAGGCGAACGGGATCAGGATATCGTCGTTTTCCGCGCAAAGCCCGGCGACTTCCTCGTTGGAGTAACGGCGAAACCCGGTCTCGCGCTCTGCATCCACGGGGAAAATCACCGCCGCGATATTGCGCTCGCGGTAATAGGTGGCGGTGTCCTGAACGGTGGGCAGCATACCCTCGGCCCCGGCGGGATTCTTGAAATAGGCCGCCATGCCGGCCTGGAATTCGTTGTAGCCGTCGTCGCGGCCGTGGTTGCAGGGCTCTTCGGCATGCGTGTGAAAATCGATGGCTTTCACACTCTTAAAGTCGACCATCCTGGCCCCCTCCCGTGGACAAAAGTCGCGGCGTCTAAAAACGCTATACATGAAAACTGTTTACCTATACAACAAAAACGGACGAAGGACACAAAGGCATTGATCAATGCACGATGGCACGGCGTATAGCGGACAGGTGACCCGGCTTGAAATCGACGGCGACATCGCGACGCTGGTCTTCGACCGTCCTGAAAAGCGGAATGCCATGAACGATGCGCTGGTCAACGAACTGGACCGGTTCTTCTCGGCGCCGCCCACCGGTGTGAACGCCGTGATCCTGCGCGGCGAAGGCGGGCATTTCTGTTCCGGCCTCGACCTGGCCGAGCACGAGCACCGTGAGCCTGTCGAGGGCGTTTACCACTCGCGCAATTGGCACCGTGTGTCCGAGCTTATCGAATTCGGCGGACTGCCCGTCATCTCTGTTCTGACCGGGGCCGTGATCGGGGGCGGGCTGGAAATCGCCGCCTCGACCCATGTGCGCATCGCAGAGCCGGGCGTGCGGTTTCAGCTGCCCGAAGGCCGCCGGGGCATTTTCGTCGGCGGCGGGGCCACGGTGCGCGTGGGCCGCTTGATCGGGGCCGACCGCATGCGGGAAATGATGCTGACCGGGCGAACCTATGGGGCCGAGGATGGCCTGCGTCTCGGCTTGGCCCATTACACCGTCGGCGAGGGCGAAGGGCTGGACCTTGCAAAGACGCTGGCGCGCAAGATCGCGGACAATGCGCCGTTCTCCAATTACCTGATGATAAACGCGATTTCCCGGATCGGGGACATGTCGCGCTCTGACGGGTTGTTCACCGAAAGCCTTGCCGCTGCGATGTGCCAGACATCTGATGGCGCAAAGGAAGGCCTGCGCGCATTCCTCGAAAAGAGGGAGCCGAAGTTCCGCTAGACCTGCGCAGGTGAAGACACGAATCGCCATCGTGCAATGACACCGCGGCGATTTTCAGGAAATATGGATCACTAGGGAGGAGATACCATGAAAAGAAGAGACTTTATCAAGACGTCCGCGGGCGCTGCCGCCGTTCTGGCGGCGCCGGGAATCGCGCGGGCGCAGGAGAGCGTGACGCTCCGGCTGCACCAGTTCCTGCCGCCCCCCGCCCCCGTCCCCGCGAAGATCCTCAAGCCCTGGGGCGCAGAGCTCGAGGCGGCAACGGATGGCCGGATCAAGATCCAGCATTTCGACGCCATGTCGCTGGGCGGCCGCCCGCCAGAGCTGATGGACCAGGCACGCGACGGCGTCGTCGACATGGCGATGACCGTTGTCGGCTACACGCCCGGCCGCTTCCCGCGCACCGAAGTGTTCGAGCTGCCCTTCATGATGACCGATCCGGTCGCCACGGCCAAAGCCTATTGGGAAATGGTCGAGACCGACTTCCAGAGCAATGAATACGCCGACGTCAAGGTTTTGGGCGCATGGGTTCACGGCCCCGGCGTGATCCACACGCAGGACGGCGTGAACGGTCTCGAGGACATGGAAGGCCTGACCCTTCGCGGTCCGACCCGGATCATCAACGACCTGCTGAGCGAACTGGGCGCCGAACCTGTCGGCATGCCCCTGCCCGCAATTCCCGAGGCCATTTCCAAGGGCGTGGTCAAAGGCACCGTCATCCCGTGGGAGGTCACGACCGCGATCCGCCTGTCGGAGCTGGTCGGCAACCACACCGAGTTCTCGGGCAACGAGGCGCTCTATACCGCGGCCATCGTGCTGGTCATGAACAAGAGCCGCTACGAGTCGCTGCCCGACGATCTGAAAGCGATCCTTGACGAGCAGGCGGGCGCCAACCTGTCCGCCTTCGCCACCCAGGTCATGTGGGACATGGACGCACCCGCCCGCCAGATCGCGGTGGATGCCGGCAACAAGATCACCACGCTGGACGAGGCCGAGGTCGCGCGCTGGAAAGCGGCGGCCGAACCGGTGGTCGAACGCTGGATCGCGGATATGGACAGCAAGGGCATCGACGGCGCCGCGCTGATCGAACAGGCCAAGGCGCTGATCGCCAAGCACGGCGGATAGCAACGTCGACCATCCGGAAAATCCAAAAGGGGCAGTCGCAACTGCCCCTTTTGCCCAGCGCGGACCTTTCGGGGAGGACTCGCATGTACAGGATGCTGAACCTGCTGGCCGAGCGCATTGCGGCGGCTCTCGCCATTTTGGGCGGAATCGTGCTTTTGGGCATTGTTGTCCTGACCTGCATATCCATCGCCGGACGCGCGTTGATCCCGCTTGACATCGGGCTTGGTCCGATCCGCGGGATCTACGACATGACCGAGATCGGAATGGCCGCGGCGGTGTTCGCCTTTCTGCCCTGGACGCAGCTGCGCGAGGCCCATGCCCGCGTCGATCTGTTCCAAACGGTCTACCCCAAAGGCATGAACCTGTTTCTGGACCTTCTGTTCAATGCCGCCATGTTCGTGGTCGCTCTTGTCGGGACGTACCGGTTGTACCTTGGCATGCTCGACAAGCTGTCCTTTGGCGAGACAACCTTGATCGCGCAAATTCCCGTCTGGCAGGGCTACGCCGCCAGCCTTCTGGGGGGCGTCGCGTTCGTCCTTGTCGCCGCCTTTTGCATCCTCAGATCCCTGCGTCGTTTGGCCGGCTACTCAGACGAAGGAACACGCGCGTGACAAATATCGAACTCGCATTGTGGTCGTTGCCCATCCTTCTGGTGCTCGTGTTTCTGCGCGCGCCCATTGCTCTTGCGATGATCGGCGTAGGCGTCGGGGGCACCTGGATGGTGATCGGGTCGCCGATGATGGTGCTCAGCCAGTTGAAGACGCTGACCTATGGCACGTTTTCCAACTATTCGTTCTCGATCATCCCGTTGTTCCTGCTGATGGGCCAGTTCGCCACGCTCTCGGGCATGTCCGCCGCGCTGTTCAAGGCGGCAGAGAGCTTTCTGGGCCACCGCAAGGGCGGCGTGGCCATGTCGGCCGTCGGCGCATGCGCGGGGTTCGGGGCGATCTGCGGCTCGTCGCTCGCGACGGCGGCGACAATGGGTCAGGTGGCACTGCCCGAATTGCGGCGCTACGGCTATCCGGGGTCGCTGGCCACCGGCGCGCTGGCGGCCGGTGGCACGCTTGGCATCCTGATCCCGCCCAGCGTGATCCTGGTGATCTATGCCATCCTCGCCGAGCAGAACATCGAGAAGCTGTTCGTCGCGGCCCTGATCCCCGGTATTCTGGCGGCCATCGGCTATATGATCGCGATTTCCGTCTGGGTGCGGGTATCGCCCAACAGCTCGGCGGTCAGGGATCGCGTGCCGTGGAGCGAACGCCTCAGGGCGCTTGGGTCGGTCTGGCCCGTCGTCACGATCTTCGTGGTGGTGGTCGGCGGCATCTACGCGGGTATCTTCACGCCGACAGAGGCTGCTGCCGTCGGTGCCGCCGGCACCGGGATCGCGGCGCTGGCGACGGGGGAAATGAACTGGGAACGGCTGAAGCAGGCGATGCTGTCGACGGCCAGCGCCTCTGGCATGATCTTCCTGATCATCCTGGGCGCGGGGATCTACAACAATTTCCTCTCGCTGACGCAGCTTCCGCAGACCGCGTCCGTCTGGGTCGGCGAGCAAGGCTTTTCGCCGTGGTTCATCCTGACGCTGGTCCTGATCATGTACCTGGTCTTTGGCTGCGTGATGGACAGCCTGTCGATGGTCCTTCTGACCGTGCCGATCATCTTTCCCATCATGTCCGTCCTCGACTTCGGCATGAGCGCCAATGACTTCGGCCTGTGGTTCGGCATCCTTGTCCTGATCGTTGTCGAGGTCGGGCTGATCACGCCCCCCGTGGGCATGAACCTGTTCATCATCAACTCGATGGCCAAGGACACTCCGATCGGCCAGACTTACAAAGGCGCCCTGCCCTTCGTCGTGACCGACATGATCCGGGTCGTGATCCTCGCCTGCTTTCCGGCGATCACGTTGTGGCTGGTCTGGGTGATCGACGCCTTGTGACGCTATACATGATCGACAACCGCGCTTTTCGTCGGAGGTTCACATGCAATTTCACTTGAACGGATTCCGGCCGGGCGATCCCGATTTGCATCCAGAGACCCCGCAGGACGCGCGCCCGTTGGACGTGCTCATCGTCGGCGCGGGGCCCGCGGGCCTGACACTTGCGGCCTACCTGTCGGGCTTTCCCGGGATCAGCACCGCGATCATCGAACGCAAGGACGGCCCGATGGAAAAGGGCCAGGCCGACGGTGTGTCCTGTCGCTCGATGGAGATGTTCCAGACCTTCGGCTTTGCAGAGCGCGTGATGCGCGAGGCCTATTGGGTGAACGAGGCCACCTTTTGGAAACCGGATCCCGCCGCCCCCGATCGGATCGTCCGGACAGGCCGCGTGCAGGATGTCGAGGATGGCCTGTCCGAAATGCCCCACGTGATCCTGAACCAGGCGCGGGTGCACGACATGTATCTGGACGTGATGCGCAACGCGCCAACCCGGCTGGAGCCGCTTTACGGGCGCTATGTCAAGCATCTGGCGGTCGAGGAAGACTGCGTCGCGGTGACGCTCGACCACGAGGGTCGCGAGGACACCATGCGCGCACGCTATGTCGTCGGCTGCGACGGTGCGCGCAGCGTGGTGCGCGATGCGATTGGCCGCAAGCTTGTCGGGCAGGCCGCCCATCAGGCGTGGGGGGTCATGGACCTGTTGCTCAACACCGATTTCCCAGACATCCGTTTCAAGAGCCTGATCCAGTCCGCGACAGAAGGCACCGTGCTCGTGATCCCTCGCGAGGGGGGATATCTTGTGCGGCTCTATGTCGAACTTGATGCCCTGAACCCCGACGAGCGGGTGTCGAACCGGAATGTGCAGGTCACCGACCTGATCGCTGCCGCCAATCGCATCCTGGCGCCGTTCACCATCGACGTCCAGGAGGTGGCGTGGTGGTCCGTCTATGAAATCGGCCAGCGCCTGACGGACAAGTTCGACGACGTGCCCGAGACCGAAGACCGCCCGCCCCGGGTGTTCATCGCCGGCGATGCCTGCCACACCCACAGCCCCAAGGCCGGCCAGGGGATGAACGTCTCGATGGGGGACGCGTTCAATCTGGGATGGAAGCTGGTCTCGGTCCTTGGGGGCCGGGCCGATCCGTCCCTCTTGAAGTCCTACTCGCGCGAAAGGCAGGCCGTCGCCAAGGCCCTGATCGATTTCGACGAAGAATGGGCCCGCCTGATGAGCGCACCGCCTGGCTCGCAGACACAATCGGAATTGCAGCATTACTTTGCAGAGCATGGCCGGTACACAGCCGGATTGTCTGTCCGATACGACCCGTCAGACATGGTACTGCACGGCGATGCACAGCACCTCGCCCGCGGTTTCGATATCGGGATGCGGTTTCATTCGGCGCCGGTCATCCGCCTTGCAGACGCACGCCCCCTGCAGATCGGCCATGTCCAGAAGGCCGACGCGCGCTGGCTGCTTCTGGCCTTTGCGCCTGCGGGGACGCCGACGGCGCAACGCGACGCGCTGGCGCAGCTCTGCGCCGCTCTCAGCGCCGATGGCGGTCTGCTGGACACGATCACGCCAGACGGCGCCGATATCGATGCAGTTCTCGACGTTCGGGCCGTGCTGCAATGCCGCCACACCGAGATCGCGATTACGGATATGCCGCCGCTGCTGTTTCCGCAGAAGGGCCGCCTTGGCCTGCGCGACTATGAAAAAGTCTTTTGCCCCGACGAAAGGGCGGGCGACATTTTCGAGATGCGCGGCATCGACCGTATCAACGGCTGCATGGTGCTTGTCCGTCCGGATCAATACGTCGCCGGTGTCTTGCCGCTTGAGGACGTGGCAAATCTGAAAGGATTTCTGACCAACATCCTGACCGCGCCAACCATGGACCAGATCGCCTAGACGGCCAGGATCGCCGCCGAACATGAGCCCACGCAGTCACGCTGTGCCTCATCTCGTCGACGTGCTCTGAGACCGAGTTCCGACAGGACCAACGCGACATTTGTTCGATTTGCAGTTGGGGAATGCTTTGGACCCAGAGCGGACGGTTCCGATCAGTCGAAATCGTATTGCATGAAAATTTGCCATGGTGCGGCCTCTACAGGGTCCGAGCACTCGGGGTATCGGTCGATGTAACGGAACCCCATGCTTTCGTAGATCCTCAGCATGTCCTGATTACCCTGGACCGCATTGACCAGAAGCGTCTTCCATCCCATGTCGCGCGCAGCGCTCAGTCTGAGATCGACGATCTTCCGGCCAAGTCCGTGCCCACTGGCTTCAGGTCGGACATAAAGTCGTTTCAGTTCGCCCGCGTCTCGCCGGGCCTGCTGCAGCGTTCCGCAGCCGACCAGCCGTCCCGCTTCATCATGCACGAGCACAAGCCTGCCTGTCGGCGGAAGGAACTTTTGCAGATTGGGCCAGAAGGACGCCAACAGATCGTGCGGTGTGTAAACCGCCGGACCACCTGCCGCTTCGAACTTCCTAAGGATCACCCCGTAGTATTCAAGCAGGAGCTCATTGAGCGCCGGTTTGTCTTTCACTTCGGAAACAGATGAAATTGTGTAAGACATCGCAAAGCCCCCGGCGACCACTCCGGGTCCATTTAGCGCCATTTTCTTGAGGCTGACTAGCAAGCAAATGGCTCGACCGCTTGTGGCCCTCCGCGCAATACAATCGACGCTTCAAGCTTGGATGACCGTTTCGCCCGCACAACAGACACCTGTCGTCGCCGCGATTTGGGATGTTTAAATGTTGCTGCGGCCGGGCCCAAAGAAGGACCGGATTATAGCCGATCACGCCTCGAGCACCGCGCCCTCGCCCGCATACATCGCGGCCACCAGGCCGGCGTAATTGCCGCGCAGGGCCCGCTGGTTGAGCGAGCCTTTTTCGGTGATCTCGCCTTTGTCGAAGCTTGGGTCCTCTTCCAGCACAACGGCGAGCCGCACGCGCGAGGCCGAGCCCGTTGCCGCCCCGGCGGCCTCGGTCAGTTTCGCGGACAGGGCCGCGTGGCGCGCCGCCGGGTCCATCGCCTTTGCCTTGTCGGACAGCAACAAAAGCGCGCCCAGTCGGGCCTCGTCCTCGCCCACGATGACCGCATCGCGGATCAGCCCGCCCATGGCATCGACCAGCGCCGCGCGCACTGCCCCGACAGCGACCCATGTGCCGGTGTTCAGTTTGAAATTCTCGGCCACCCGCCCGTCAAAGAAGAACCCCTTGGAAAAGTCGTCCGGGTCGGCAGGGCGCAGCGCATCGCCCATCATGTAGTAGCCCTCTTCGTCGAAGGCTTCGGCGGTCTTGACCGGGTCGCCCAGATAGCCCGGCGTGATGCTTGGACCCTTGAGGCGTAGCTCCAGTTTGCCGCCGTTCGGCACCAGCTTCATCGACAGCCCCTTGGCCGGCACGCCGACATTGCCGGATTTCTCCTGCACCTCTGTGCAGGCCAGCGCGAAGGGCGCGGTTTCTGTCGCACCGAGACTGGTGGCCAAAAGCACCTCGTGCCCGGTGGTCTTGCGTCCGATGGCCCGCAGCCGATCCCAGGTCTGCTGCGCCATGCCCGCGCCCGCGTAGAACATCATCGACAGCCTGGCGAAAAAGGTCCGGGCGAGGGCCTCGTCGGTCTCCAGCTCTTCGATCAAGCGATCCCATCCGACAGGCACGTTGAAATACCAGGTGCAGGAAATCTCGTGCAGGTTGCGGATAGTCTCGTCGATGGCGCCGGGCGCCGGTTTGCCATCGTCGATGTAGTAGGTCCCGCCATTGGTCATCACCAGGTAGGAGACCTTGTTGCCTGCCGCCGTATGGTTCCAGGGGGCCCAGTCCAGCACGACCGGGGGCGTATGCTGCACGAACCGGTAGCAATCGCGCACCATGGCCTGCATCGCACAGATCATGCGGTTGGTGTTGATCACCGCCTTGGGCGATCCGGTCGACCCGGAGGTGAAGAGGTATTTCACGACCGTGTCGCCGGTGACCGCGGCCCGCGCCGCGTCGGACCCGGCCGGGTCCGACGCCAGCAGGTCGTCGTAGGCAATTGCATCGGCCGGAACGTTGTTCAGCGCGATCACGCGCCGGTCCTCTGCCCAGATCGCCGCCAGCGCCGCCTCGAAGTCCGCCCCGTCCTCTGCGAAAAGCGCGCCGGGTTTCAGCGTGGTCGCGATGTCCTTCAGTTTCGCATGATCCTTGGAAACCAGCGAATAGGCCGGTGACACGGGCGCGTAGGGCACGCCGGTGTAGAAACACGCCGCCCCAAGCAGCGCGTGTTCAAGGGAATTGCCGGACATGATCAGCAAGGGCCGATCCGGCCCCAGCCCCAAGCCCAGCAGCGCCGCACCAAGACGCCGCGCCTTGTCCCGGGCGTCAGCATAGGAAATCCGAACCCAGTCGCCATCCGCGCCACGTCGCGCGATCCAGGTCTGGTCGGGCGTCGCATCCGCCCATTTGTCAAGGTAGTCGGCCAGCGTCGGCATATGCGCGGGCAGGTCGCCCTGCTGGCGCATGATCACCGTGCCGTCGTCGCGGGTCTCGTAGTCGAAAACCGGATTCCAGAAATCCTCTGCCATGGAGTGTTGCAGGTTCATGACGCGGGCTCCTCCCCCCGAATTGTCCTAGCGCGGTGCCATGCGGATCGCGCCATCAAGGCGAATGACTTCGCCATTCAGCATGGCGTTCTGGGTGATGTGGCTGACCATCGCGGCGTATTCCTCGGGGTCGCCCAGCCGCGACGGGAACGGAACCTGCGCGCCCAGCGAGGCCTGCACCTCTTGGGGCAGCTCGTCCAGCAGCGGTGTCAGGAACAGCCCCGGCGCGACGGTGCAGACGCGGATGCCCTTGTCCGCCAAATCCCGCGCCATCGGGAGCGTCATGCCCACGATCCCGCCTTTGGAGGCGGAATAGGCCACCTGCCCCACCTGCCCGTCAAAGGCCGCGACCGATGCGGTGTTGACGATCACGCCGCGGGCGCCGTCGGTATCGACCGGGTCCTCGGCCACCATTTTCGCGGCGACCTGCGATGCGCAGTTGAAACTGCCCATCAGGTTCACCCGCAACGTCTTTTCGAAGAGCCCGAAATCATGCGGCTCCCCGCGCGAGACGGTCTTGGCCGCGCCGCCGATCCCGGCGCAATTCACCAGCACGCGCGGCGTGCCGAAAGCGGCGGTCACAGCATCGATGCCGGCCGCCACGGATGCCGGATCCGAGACATCGACCCGGGCGAAACGGCCGCCGATCCGTTCGGCGTGGGCCTCGCCCTTGTCCGCGTTCATGTCGAACAGCGCGACACGCAATCCGTTGCTGGCCAGTTTCTGCGCGGTGGCGGCCCCAAGGCCGGACGCCCCGCCGGTGACGATGGCGCAATGCCCGGTCCAATCCTGCATGCTCAGGCCTCGGTCTTTCTGATTTTCTGAAGCAATCCGATCAGCGTCTCGACCTCTTCGGGCGCCAGATCCGACAAGAGCGCCGCCTCGTGGGCACGCACCACGTCGCGCGCATTGAGATAGGCGGATCTGCCGTCTTTCGTCGGCGTCAGGGCCTGCACACGCCGATCACCGGGCACCGGCATCCGCGACACCAGGCCACGGCCTTCCAGATCATCCACGATCGAGACAAGGCCTGACCTTTCGATCCCCAGCTTGCGTGCCAATTCGCTTTGGATGATTTCCGGAAACTGGACGATCAGGGACAGCGCGGAAAACTGGCGCGGGGCAAATCCGTCTTCGCCCAGGGCGCGGCGAAAGTCCGAACTGACGACCACATAGGCGCGTTTGAGATTGTAACCGACGAGGCCTTCCAGATCGATTTCAGCGTCTTCGGGACGGGTTCGCAGTTGCGATGCGTCGGCTGCACGCGCCATGATCCACCTCAGTTCTTGCTTTCACTCTTTCAATACGACAGATTGTTAACCTAGTAAACAATTATTAGGACCACAGGCCATGGATCTGCCCATCCCGAGACTTGAACACATATGCACCCTGATGGTGGAACTGGACCCGATCCAGGCGCTGGGAACGGGCCGTGCGGGCCAAAGGCGTATCATCCCGATCATCGGGGGCACGGTGACGGGCGAGGCGCTTTCCGGTCGCGTTCTCAACGTCGGGGCGGACTGGCAGACGATCTTTGCCGACGGGATGGCCGAGCTGGACACCCGCTATGCCATGGAAACCCATGACGGCGCGATCATCGAGATCATCAACTACGGCTACCGGCACGGCCCGAGGGAGGTGATCGAGGCCATTGGCCGAGGCGAAGCGGTCGATCCCGACAGCTACTACATGCGCACCCAGGCCCGGCTCGAGACAGGCGACCCCCGGTACGAGTGGGTCAACAAGACGTTGTTCGCCGGAACCGGGGCCCGGAACGCGGGCAGCGTTCAGATCGAACTTTACGCTATCCGTTAAGCGGCCCAGTCGCGGTCGGGGGAAATGACCGTGTCGGCCAATCGCGACAGCTCGTCCGATTGGCCGACACGCGCGATCCGCGCCCAGGCGGCGCGATAGAAGAGGCCCGCGGTAAGCTGCATGAAATCATGGGCCAATTCCGCCGGTGCAACGCTGGCGGCGACCCGGGCGCGGGCCTGCCGCCAAAGCTCGCGCCGTTCCAGAACACGGGGGTCGTCCGTCAGCCGGCCGATCAACGCGTCAAACGCATCCGCCCCCGCTTCGATCCGCAAGCCCCGTGTCGCGGTTGCCAGCGCATGGATGCCGTTCGCGCCCTCGTAGATCGAGGCGATACGCGCGTCCCGCCAGGTCTGGCCGACCCGGTATTCCGTCAGATAGCCATATCCCCCCAGGATCTGGATACCGAGATCGGCGGACGACGTTCCGGCCTCCGAGCAGAAGACCTTGCAAACAGGTGTCAGGAAATCGACCAGTGCAGGGCTTTCGCCCCGCACCATCTCGACAAGCGTCTCATGGGCCATCGCCCGCGCACCCATGGCAAGGCAGCGCTGCTTGTCCAGCATCCGGCGCACGTCAGGATGATCGCCCAGGACCGCGTCGCGCCCGTCGGCCCTGCGGCCCTGTTTGCGATCCGCGGCGTAGGCCGCCGCAATCGCGTGGGCGCGGGCAGCATGGGCAACGCCCTGCAACGCAACATCCAGCCGCGCGTGGTTCATCAGCGTGAACATCGCCTTCAGCCCCTCGCCCTCGACCCCGACCAGTTCGCAAGGTGCGTCGTCGAACACCATGTGGCAGGTCGGCGAGGCATGAAGCCCCAGCTTTTCCTCGATCCGCGTAACCTTGATGGCCGACCCCGCCGCAGAGCGGGAAGAGAGGAACAGCGACAGCCCCTTGATCCCGTCGGCAACGTCGCCGGTGCGCGCCAGTATCAGATGCAGAATGTCGTCCGACAGATCCTGATCCCCGCCCGAGATAAAGATCTTCTCTCCGCTCAGGGTCCAGCCCTGTGCCGACCGTGTCGCGCGTGTCCGTATGCGGGAAAGGTCGGACCCCGCGCCGGGCTCGGTCAGGCACATGGTCGACAACGCCGCGCCGCCGGCAAGGCGCGGCAGCCATTCCGCCTGCTGCGCCGGAGTTCCGAACCGCAAAAGCGTCGTCATGGCCCCGGGCACCAGATTGCACACCATCTGCATCGCGTGATTGGCCCCCGAAAACACCTCGGACACCAGCGCGGCGATCAGAGGGTCCTGCGCCATGCCGCCATGGTCTTCCGGGGCGGTCAGACCCTGCCACCCCATCCCGGCCAGTTTTTCGTACGCGGCGCGGAACCCGTCGGGCATGCTGACGCGGCCGTTTTCCAGCCGGCAGCCCTGCCGATCCCCCGCCTCGTCCAGCGGCGCGATCTCGCCTTCGGCGAAAGCGCTGAACGCCGTCAGGATGTCGCGCGCCAGGTCGTCGTCCCAATCGGGCAGTTCCCCCGCCGCCGCCACATCGCGCATCGAAAAAAGAATGTCTTCGGTCGGCGCGGCAAACACAGTCATGAAGGCGATCCATCCCATATTGTTACAATGATACATTGTTAACCTACTTTACAATATGCGCACTGGCAAGATCGGTCGAACAGACACGCCAATACGACATGTCGAGATGCCCTTCGCACATCTCGAACGCATCCTCGGCCAGGCAGCTCAGGCGGGGCAAACGACGTAGTCGGGTTTGAACAACGCCTTCAGGCGGACTGAAGGCGGGGATTTTGTGTGGTGGGCGTGTGCAGGTCGGCGAA